>NZ_JBGLRB010000015.1:0-125239 GCF_041402305.1 Aeromonas sp. S12(2024) | reverse complement strand
ATTACGGGTACCGGTATTACCAGCCGTGGGTGGGTCGTTGGTTGAACGCAGACCCAGCGGGGACGGTGGATGGGCTGAACCTGTACCGGATGGTGCGCAATAATCCTGTGACTATACAGGATATTGATGGGCTGGCTCCTGACACTTTTCCAACCTTACAAGAACTAGCAAAAAATGCTGCCAAAGACTTTAGGAAATATCAAGTTCAGGATGTTCTGGAATACATGGGAGGCATAAGTGGATTAAGTGGGCATTTATATGCTATCGCTCATGAAAAAGCGCGCAATAAATTAAATGAAATGAATAAAAAGAAACAGGGTGATAACTTCAGCCTTACAATAGACAAGGTGTCATCAATAATATCGAGATCAACTTCATCTTTTAAGCCAAAGTATAGCTATGATCTAGATGTTTTACCGACTCTAAATGCAGATAAAAGTGGTTTGATTGGTGTTCCTGTGAAAGGTGCAGATAATAAATTCGCAATTCCCTTAGAACGGGACGTTGATGATAATGAAATAGTTTACCGAACAATACCGAAACAGCACTATGACATACTAAAGACAACTAAAAAATTAAGCTCAACAACAGAAACATCTGTCAGCCCTGCATTATCGTATTCAGAAGGGTATGATGGGGTATTGGTTCGCTTTACCTTGAAAAAAGGCACTATACAGAAGCTTGTAGCTATTGGTGGCGGTGTTAATGAGCCAGCGAGAAGTGCGCTCAAGTTAGAAGCACTTGATCCTGGATGGGCAAAGAGTCGAGCCGGTTTTAAAGCCGAGGGTAACCAAATGACAGTTCACTTAGGTACCGGAGATGCATTGAATATTTTCAATGCAAATATAATAGCTCATAGCAGACTAAAAATACGCGAGAAAAAAACACCATAATCAATAATAATCTTAGGAAGGTGCGAACAAGCGGATCGCACCTTCATCACGAACTCCTTGTTCACATTTGAAATGCTCATCACTCAAAAAACTGACTTTTTACCGCAATTAATGGGAGATTAAACGCCATTTAGCCTCATTCTCGAGGCTTATCTCGATTTTTGGGCGCAGCCACCCCATGCCCGTATCATCTGGCCCACTCGAAACAGATTTGCCAGCGTAAACAACATCGCCAGTTGGTTGCCGTTCTTCAGCAGTCCCTTGTACCGCGCCTTCACAAAGCCAAATTGACGTTTGATGAGCAGGAACGGGTGCTCCACCTTGGCGCGGATGCTGGATTTGAGCCTCTCAAAAGCAATGATTGCTTTGTTTTTAGGGGGATGCTTTTTGAGCGCCTTGAGCTTGCCAGGGCGCATGGCAATTGCCCATTGTGCCTTTACATTCGCCAGCTCTTCACGATTTTTAGCCCCCTGATATCCGGCATCAACGAACTCAAACACTTCCTCGTCTTGGAGCAGATTTCCCGCCTGATTGAGATCGTGCTCGTTGGCTGACGTGGTCTCCAGATTGTGAGTCAGGCCACTCTTGGCATCGACGCCGATATGAGCCTTCATGCCGAAATACCACTGATTGCCTTTCTTGGTCTGATGTATCCCGGAGTCACGCTCTCCCCCCTTGTTCTTGGTGGAGTTGGGGGCCTCGATGATGGTGGCATCGACCAGCGTTCCTTGCTTCATCATGATGCCTGCGTCACAGAGCCACTGGTTGATGGTGTCAAAGAATTGGCGTGCCAGTTGGTGCCGGATATTCATAATCGTAGTGCGGTCAGGGATGGCCTGGTCCAGGGAGAGTTTGGCAAACAGACGCATCGAGGTAATCGCGTAGAGTGCGTCTTCCATGGCGCCGTCGCTGAGGTTGTACCACTGCTGCATGCAGTGAATGCGCAGCATGGTATCGAGTGGGTAGGACGACGCCCGTTACCAGCCTTGAGATAGACGGGTTCGATGACCTCCTGCATCCTTGACCATGGGAGCAAAGCGTCCATGCGAGCCAAGAATATCTCTTTGCGGGTTTTGCGGCGTTTACCATTGAACTCGCTATCCGCGAAGGTGAGCTGGTGATTCATACTGAACCTCATCCATGAGGTCAAGTGGGGCTTATGATCTCACATCGCGGACTTGTTCGCACCTTCCTTAGTTGACCACGACAATTTGCTCAACAACGCAGCCTACAGGCGACTGCTTCGAATAAAGTCATTATATAATCGACGATCTACGCTATTGATAAATCCCCTTTCTATGCTTGATGGGCCTATAGCTCGTCGATAGTTATCAAAATAAACCGTTTCATCCAAACCATTTGCCGCAAATGCAGACAACGCAGAACGATATGGTTTAATTCTTACTGTAGTGGTCTAATCATCCCGGACACCATTTTAGGTGGTACAGTCGCCACCATGACCTGAGGTGTTCAATGACAAGATTACGTCGCTCATTTACTGCCGAATTCAAACTCGAAGCCGCATCCCTGGTGCTCGACCAGGGATATTCTGTCCCTGAAGCCAGCCGTTCACTGGATGTCGGTGAAACCGTACTGCGCCGCTGGGTTCAGCAACTTCAATCCGAACGCTGTGGTACAACCCCAATCGGCAAAGCGCTGACTCCGGAGCAGCAAAAAATCCAGGAGCTGGAAGCCCGTATCAACCGGCTCGAGCGCGAAAAGGACATTCTAAAAAATGTATGGTCTGCTCCTTATCTGCAAGCTTGAACTGATTTCCTGAAGTCGTTTGCGTCAATGTATCCGGCCTGTCTGTGAGCTGTTTTCCGGCTCTGGCCTTGATGGGATCCGCACGTCATCGTCCTAATAAAGCTACCAGTCATGAGAGACTGCTTTTTTAGCCAGGCTGCAACGTCGTGGGGTGAACGCTTCTGTCATCTGTTTTTGGCTCGCAAAACCGGGTATGAGTTCTATCAGTTAGACGGCTGAACTTGTGTTGGGATACGGTTGGTAATCCATGCCGGATGTCAGCACTTTCCAGCAAATTCGCATTATCTTGTTGGCCAGGGCGATAAGGACCACATGGTGGTGATGGCCGACCTCCAGCCTGGCGACCCATTCGCCTAACGATGATTTGTCACGCTTCATGTGAATTTTTAGCGCTTTGGCGCCTTGAATAACCATTTGCCTTAAATAGCTATTGCCACGCTTACTGATCCCGCCGAGCGAAGATTTGCCGCCCGTTGAGTATTGCCTGGGGACCAGCCCCAACCAGGCTGACAGGTCGCGGGCTTTCTTGAATTGTGATCCATTGCCAATCGCGGCAATCAACGCGGTTGAGACAATCGGTCCAATGCCGGGGACGGTACTGATTTTTTGGCACAAACCTGATGCGCTTGAGGCTTGTCCGAGCATGAAGCTCATGTCATCAATCTGAATATCCAGCTGTTGCCACCGTTCTCTCAGGCGTAATACCAAATACCAGGGCACGGATAAAGTCAGGCAAGCCATTCTCGGCATCTTCAAGGATCGTCGGCAGAGAGCGCTCGAAGACTTTTCTGCCGACTGGCACGGTGAGCCCATATTCCAGCAGCAACGCTCGCATCTGATTGACAGTAGCGGTACGTTAGACGATGAAACGCTGACGGACGCGATGAGTCGCCTGCAATGCCAGTTGCTCATGAGATTTCAACGGGACACAGCGCATAGTGCCTCTGCTACCAGCCTCGGCAATGGCGGTAGCATCGTTGAAGTCATTCTTGTTTGATTTGAGGTAGGGCTTCACAAATTGGGCAGGGATAATCTTGGGTTCGAACCCCGCCTGTTGAAACAGGCGCCCCCAGTATTGTGAACCAGGACATGCCTCGAAGGCGACCCGACAGGGTGGGGTCGTGCTAATGAACTGTTTCAGTTGTGAACGCGTGAGCTTTTGCTTGGTCAATACATGCCCCATGCGATCCATCGCCACCAGGTGAAACCAATTTTTGCCTAAATCGATCCCGTAAATGTAAATCTGCGCTTGAGTCATGATGAGCCTCCTTGATGCTGGCTACAGCATAGCGGGGTGGGTGGAGCAGACCATCCCATTAGGCTACTGCTCTCTTGATGGCGGACGAATTCACACGTACGCGCTGATAGACCGATTAAGGGAGCAAGCCCCCATCACCCTGGTCTGCTGCGCTTTTGATGTTCCCACCTCCTGTTTTTACGACTATCAGGCTCGCAAACGGGTGATTAACCGTGAGCGGATGCAACAACGCAGCGAGTTGCGCCGCTTGTTCAAAGCGAGCCGGGACTCGGCTGGCAGCCGCGCCTTGATGTCGATGATGCAAGAGTTGGGACATCAGATTGGTCGATTCAAAGTGCGCAGTCTGATGAAGGAAGCCGGTCTGGTATCCAAGCAACCGGGCACTCATCGCTATCAGGTCGCTCGGTCTGAACGACCGGACATTCCCAATCTGCTGGCCCGCGAATTTGATGTCCAGCAACCCAATCAGGTTTGGGGTGGCGATATCACCTACGTCTGGGCAGGTGGCCGTTGGCATTACCTGGCAGCGCTGCTTGACCTGCATACCCGGCGGGTCGTGGGCTGGGCGATGTCTGATAAACCTGATGCAGAATTGGCAATCAAAGCACTGGAGATGGCCTATCAGCAGCGGGGTTGCCCATCCGGTGTGCTATTTCACTCTGACCAAGGCAGCCAATATGGTAGCCGGGCATTTCGGCAACGACTGTGGCGCTATCGCATAACCCAGAGCATGAGTCGTCGTGGTAACTGCTGGGATACGCCCGATGGAGCGACTGTTCAGAAGCCTGAAGTCAGAGTGGCTCCCGGCTATGGGATACATGAGCGTGCGGGAGGCAAAGCGGGATATCAGTTATTACCTGATGGATTACTACAACTGGCGGCGTCCACATCAATACAATAACGGGATACCGCCAGCAAAAGCCGAAGAGCGGCCTAACCAAGCGTCCGGATTTAGTTGACCACTACATACCCTCACCAGGACACGATATCCGCCCTCACTCCTTAACGGCCAGCCCCCATTCATCTATCACGAACGGTACTTAGACAAAGCTAAAAAAAACCTTTTAATACTCACTAAAAATAAATAACAAATTCCGAGGTAGCTAACTGGCTCATGCTGCCATCTCACTTAACCTGAATTGAAATATACACTTCACGGTCTTATTAACTGAAGAGACTTTCATCACAGCCTACGCATTCAATCGCGGTCTACCTCGTGCTGTAACTTGCTTGGGAAGATTGCCTTTGAAAAAGGTGCGGTGCCCTTTGATCTTCAGCCTAGCGGCAGGATCTGATTTGGTCAGATAAGCAAGTGCTTTTTTTAAATAGCCTCGTTTCGTCTTGTCGGCATGCCCAACCATGCCAATCCCACACTCCCGATACTCAGCCTTTTTCTGATTGCAATTATGCCCTCTGCCCCGGTTACCCGTGATACGCAACCATTCCTTAATGATGGCCGCTGCGTAGTAAACATCGCGCTGGAAGTGAGCACCGTTCATAAAAACTGCCAAGTGAAAATGAAAGCCTGTTAGAGGTGCAATTTCCAAACGACAAACATACCCCACCCAATTGGCAGCCAATGCCCCCTTGCGACGATTTTTAAACAGCGCTTTTTTGTGCTTGATGATCTCTTCAATAGAAAGCTCATCCAAGAACTCCGCTTTGTAGTACAAATCAACACGCAGTACCACGAGACGAGCATAGCGCCCAAACAGCCCATTCACGTATCGATGCAGTGATGCTGTATTCTTCTGCGCTCCCTTCATGAAGGTGCAGCACTTACCCTGCATGGCTTCAGACTTCAATTCCGACATCAGCTGCTGATACCTGAAGTCCAGACTATCTTGCGAATCTTGGCAGGCGCCACCATTCATGATCATCTCATGAAGTTGATGCTTGACGACGAAATTACACAAGCAAGCCAACTTGGGATGCAAATTAAAAAACTCCTGATGCTTGTATATCTGCATAGCAAGCGTGACGATAGCTGATAGCTCTCTCCCCTCCTTAGTAAGGGGGTAAATACTCCCCCCCAGCATTTCAGCCGAAAATAGAGTAGGGTAGACATCCATCTGTTCCAGTTTGTCGATAAATTTGAATAACTGCTGATAATGAACAGATTGAGCAAGCATTTCACGCAACGCTCTTGTTATAGGAATTGCGTTTTTCACACGTAATCCCTTCGCTGTTTTATGCTGTATTGGGATAGCATCGATATCAATGTGGTTATACTTAGGCATACTTATTCCTAGTTCCATATTTTGATGTTACTGATGAGTGAGGACATGTAGTCATGTCCTACTCGTAAATCTGGTTACAGGCTTCATCTTGTTGATTACGCCTGTACTCGAAACCATCATGAATGATTGGATAACCAGTTAGGTGGTTGTTTATATTTCTATTAAGCAATGAGTTAGGGTAGAAACAAATAACATTAAAAACCAATATTCATGATTCAATGGCACCAGATGATTTTGAACAAAACATTCAAACACACCTTAATTTCACCAGAGAAAATGCTCTGTGAGAGTTATTTTTGATTTGTATAGTTAGTGTCTATCACTCCCTTCTCTGCACTCACGCAATCATCTAACCCAGAGTGGTTCTTGTGAGTCACTGTTAGCTATGTAGACGCTTGACATTATCTCCGCTGGCTATGAATATGCTTATTGCTATATAAGCAACTCTATAGCTACATATGAAATGCACCAGATGCTACGTATTAAAACACTTGCTGTTACACAAGTAACCTTCTTTGCCCTGGCAGGTAATAATTGACATAGTTCGTGCCATTAAATTGGTACAGGGTCACTGCCATCCGATTAACAAGTGCATTCAGTGCCCGATCCAACTTCCCTTTGTTACGGATACAGTTCGGACCAAACTTGCGAATATCATTTTTCTTGAATATACCATTATTGCTACGATGCAGATTGCTTTCCAGCCAACGATCCAGCTCATTCGCCTCGCGCATGTCATCTGGAACTGTACGTTCTTTAAATTGTTGAATGAAATGTTGGAAGTACCAATCAACAATAACTATTGCTGCATGCATGCTCACATCAGAGATGACTCGACTACGTTCAGTAAAGCAGTGCAAGACTGCAGCAATTCTTGAAGCATGCTCCATGAATTTAGAAGCAAAATCCCGGTACTCACGCCATTCACCGAAGGGACCAATGTTGCTTTCAACGTTATTTGCCATTGCGAACCAGCGAGCACGAGCTTCTGGCGAAAGTGTCAAGCACACTCTGGGCTTACTCAATTCACGACGCATCTGGGATACCTTCAGCAGTTTTTCTACAGTCAGGTAAAAGTTGTTCAGATAGATGGCATTGACACCACCTAGCGACAACTCATCACCGATAAATCTAGATCCCTGGGTTGAATGGGGCTCAGACAACAAACAACGTGCGAAAAAACCCGACCCGCGAGCCTGATCACCTTGACGCTCAAGGAACCGTTCAAAGAGCGGCCCCTGGACCATCAGGGAAAGGCTAAATCGGTAATCACCGATCGTTGTCTCCCCCTGAGTAGATACTCGCAGAGCCGAAATTGGTTTTGCCCCCCACAAAGAGTTCAGTACAGAGGTCTCGCGCATGAAATCACTGGCAAAAAGATGTGCGGACTCATCCGAGAAGACACCAATAGTGTGACCATAGGCGCTAATGGCATGTTTGATGGCTGCACTCGTCACATCATTCAGAAGCCACTTCTTATTCGATGGAAGTGAAGGCTTTGCCGCCTCCACATCTCTTAATGCCTGTTTTTCAAGCGAGGCGTCTTCTTTTGCCAGAATCGCTTTATGCAACGCCTTCTTGCATGCCTTTTGCTCTTCTTCCCAAACACTAAGCTCGACCGTGTATTGTGCATGCGCATCACGATATTGCTGTTCTGCCATTAGTTCCAGTTTGCGAAAAGGCTTTATCACCAGCTCGTCAACCGCTGTTTTTCGTTCACCCGAGTCAGCCTTTGTAATAAAAAACAGGGAGACTGGGTGAATAAGGCCTGCTTTAGGACTGACATCCACCAGATCTTGGCAAGCCAGTCCCATTGCACTGAGTACGGACGAGGCAATCAGCCCAAGGGGAGCTTGCGTCTGCTGTTGGATCTGACGCATGACGCCTTGCAGCTGTTCCTCGAGTACATGAATAGGAAATTCTCCAATCAGATTGAGCTTGATGGGGGTTGTGTTCATTTTAAGATCTCCTTCGTTAATACAGGGGGAAACTAGTTGATACGTGAGGCAAGCCACTGATGTACCGATGACAGCAACCACCCCACTGAACTACTCCCCAAGCGCAACGGCTTGGGAAAGTCGGGATCGTAAAACTTGGATCGGGGGCTAAGTTTGTTGTAGATGGTCGAACGCGAAAGCCCCAGGATGCGAGTTAGCTCCTTGATGCGTACAACTCGATGTAGCGTCTCACGATCCCAGTAGTGACCATCTTCTTGCAAGTTCATGATTCATCTCCGCTTTGGTTTGGACTGAGGGCAGACTAACTCCTACTGAAAAATGAAAACGCCGAAAATGTGCAGAGATATGGCTAAAAGCTGGAGAGCCTTTCAAACTCCTCGACAAGCTTTTCTGTATAGAAACAGGCCATGGTATTGTTGACTCGTAGCGTTGCTTGCTTTTTCTTTGCGGACTGAGCGGAAGTAAAGATGCGGGGAAGAAAAATTAAAAACACAGAACATATGTAGAGGTTTAAACAAGGTGTCACAACCAACAACAGATAAGCTAAGAATAAATAGCCATAGCCTTGATGAGTTCGTTACATTTATGTATGACGCTTTTGGATTGAGGGATGGCCGGCAACATCAGCTTCAAGAATTAAAGAGCATTGATGCCCTTTCCGATATGGTCGAAAAAATGACCAGAGGCCTTGCTAAGCATCTTGTGAACAATAATGGGAAAAGCACCGATCAGCTCATGCTGTTAGATAGGCTAAAAGTCATGTTTGATTTCATGAACCAAATGTTGCTACATTTCAATAAAGCTGAAATATTTTCTGACTTATCAAGATCTCAGCTATATATGTATTTTCTTCGTGATGTTCAATTGCCATTCATGAGACAAGCAATCGCACTTATCATCGATAAAAATAAACCCATTTTCTACTCACCATTGGATAAAGATGAGTTTCGTGCAGACAGCTTGATGACTCATCTGTTGTACATGTTGACTCCTGAATATCTGCAACACGCAGAAGAGAATATTAACTCATGGATGTGCAGACAAAAGTCATTCCTCATCCATGGCGTTGGAACAACCTTTAAAAAAATTCTTCGGGGGTATAAGGGAAAGAAGTCCATCATCAGTCTTCACACTATCGATAAAGTCTGCCAGGAATTACACGAGGATAATATTTCTGTTTCCTCTAAGGAATTCCCCACAATAGATGAGCTAAAATCATTTTGGTATGGGGCAAGAGTCGCAATATTTCTTTCTAGGAAAATTGATTTTTCAACTAGCCCTATGGAAACTCTTGAAGACCTGAAAGACGACTGCCTTTCTTTGTTTAAATGTTTATTACACTCTGAAACACCATATCTTACTTCAGATACACTGATGGGATTTTTTGACAAAGTTGTTATACGAATAGCTAAATCCTCTTTAACAAGAGATGAGCTTGACGTGGTGCTTAATACTATCTCAGAACAATCAAGATATAATATCATTCCTCCACAAGGTAAAATAAACAAACCCATTATCCAATTTTGTTACGACTTCAATGCTGTTATCTCGTTCATTGCCAAAGGCGAGTTAACAAAGAGTTATGAACGTGCATTGTTAATTTTAAATAGCGGTAGTAGTTTCTCGGCCGGACGACTTCAAAATACGTTAACCCACCTAGCGCTAGCATTAAGGATAAAATTATATATCTCTAATATAAAACACCGTGAATATGAACATGTCGCAAAATTAGCGTTTTTGCTTGGTGGTGCTGACCTTTGGCTAGAGAAGCATTCTGAGGACCCATTTAAAATCGTCAATGAGAGCATATTTTCTACACCATCAATCCTTTATGCATTTTCTTCTATTCAAACCTATGCAGAAGTTTTGGAGTGTATTGAGACACTTTCAATGGAAGATAAAATAGCAATGATGAACCCATTTCCAAATAAGCTTGAAAGGGCACTGGATGCACTTTATAGCTCATGCCCTGACTTGCATGCCGCGCCAATAGATAAAATCAGAGCATTGTTAACACCATTCATGAAAAGTAATTGCATCCCTTATATACCAAAATCGACACTTTACAACTGTCTATGCGAGATAAACTCACTCATTGAGTTTTGGCCATCTTGGATAATCGAACAATCCATTAATGTTCAACGATTCAGTCGCGAATCTATTTACTTAAAAAGGAAAATACTTTATTCAATTGATCCTTATCGATACAAAATAGATTTTCATAAAAATCTTGATGAATTAAATCATGCCGAGTTGACGTTGAACTATGAAGGTCAACGTTTATTGCACGAATTCATACCCTTTCCTCTTGAAGAGGAACTGTATAATAACCATTATGTTTTTGAAAAATTTGCCAATGAAATAAAAAGACGATTAAAAAAAATAACAAAAAATTCAGATAATGGTTCTCCCTATTAAGTGCGCTTCTGCTACTCCCGCTACAATAGCAGGAAGAAGCGCCCCAAAGTGACTCCTTTGGAGCTCTTTACTGAGACTTGTTTTTACAAACTGATAGGCAACTCCAATAATGTTCACACCTATATTCCCATCTTGAATTAACCAATGAATGGGATTCTAAATATGGCACACTTAATTGATTCCATGGCCTACACTGGCCAAGCTCCTTGGCAATATATTGCTGCCACGCCAATCTTGGGATATCTGGCTACAGGCAGCAGGGATGGATTGGACCATCGAGCAGAGTGACATGATGTTTAACGTCGCCGCCTATGCACTGCATCTCCGTCCTTATTCAGAGAGTAAGGTTCTGTACCACTCTGATAATCTATAACCTCTATCGGTTGTTTCACGGAGATATAATGTGGTGCAACCTCATGAGGTGCTACATTTCTATCAAGACTTGGTAGAGGTGGGTGGCTTTGAGTTGGAAACAGCGGGCTCGCTCAAGGGCGGCCGAAAATTATGGGCGCTGGCTAAGACAGGCGAGACATGAAACTGAAAGGTGGCGACAGAGTGAAATCCTACCTGCTGCTCGCCACCAGTTGTGATGGCACGCTGTGCACCACAGCACAATTTACCTCGCTACGAGTCGTCTGTAATATCACCTTGCAAATAGCGCTACGGGATAATACTGGGGCGGTCAAGGTTCCCCATTCCACCAAATTCAATGCGGCTGCCGTCAAAGAGGCATTGGGCCTTGGTATGGCAAATTGGGATCGTTTCCAACAAGAGATGACTTCGTTGAGCAATCGTCCGGCATCCCCCGTAGAAGCCCTTAATTTCTTCGGCGAGCTACTTAATGATCCGGCTGGCGATGATGAGAATATTATTCTCAGCCGTCCCGTCCAAAAACTGTACGTGCTGTATATGGGTGCTGGCATGGGCTCAGACCTGCCATTACCAAAAATACAGCATGCAGTTTGGTCAATGCTGTCACGGAATATGTCGATCATCATCGTCGTGCACGTAGTCAGGATAATCGACTTGATTCAGTTTGGTTTGGCCAAGGACCTCAGCTCAAATACCAAGGCTAGGAACAGGCACTCACGTTACTACAATAATTTCGCTTCTCTTTATAAACCGGCATAACAGTCCTCACCCGGATTGGCTGATGCCAGTCCGGGTACGGAGATTTATGCCATCAACGTTGTCTCATTCATTTACTTTGATTGGGTAAATCGCATTACAAGACGATTAATGGTTTCCAGCAGCAAGGTCCGGTCGGCATCATCAAGTTGTGCCAATTGCTGGCTCAACACAATGCCCTGCTCGGTGGGACGGTTGCTGGTCTCGCGCAGAAAGTCCGCCAGCTCACAACCAAACAGTTGAGCGAGTTCAGCCAGCCGCACTACGGTCGGCACCACAATTCCACGCTCCATCCTAGAGACCGCTTCCATACCGATATTGAGGTGTTCAGCCACCTGCTCTTGGGTCAACCCAGCTTGGCTGCGCTGACGTCCAATCGCTTTACCCACATTTTTGGCCAGTTGTTTCAAGTCGATGTCCGTCATAGCCCCTCCAATCGACCCACATGGTCAATCATGAGCCCATTGACGATAAGGACCCAAAAAGGTGAGTATCACCCTAAAAGGTCTTGTATCGATGTGATGCGATGGCCGCCAAGGCGACCCGTGTACGTCATCCAGGCAACACAGGTTGCCCATGGCCGGAGGTTCATGCCTCGTTTAATACCCCACTACTCATGCCCTTTTCACACTCACTACATTAACCAAGGAGAAAATCATGATCCGTTACCCCATCATTGCCACCCTCTTTTTACTGGCAGCCACGATTCATTCTCTCTGGACCGGAGGTTCCCCCCAACTCGGGATATGGGGGCATCTCTGGTTCTTTGTGTTTGGCTCACTGTTCTCATCACTCGGAATGATGGCTGGCGAGCTCTTTCGCCGCTTCACTCAGCCCGATGTGCTGCTAGCTGACGGTGCACAGGAAATGTTCAAGAAGAAACTGTTTTGGAAAATGGGTCCCCAGCTCATTGGGGGCATCGTGGGCTACATCGCAGCTGGGGGATTTTTACAAAATGTGTTGGGTTACTACGTTGGATAATAAAGAGGATAGAAAATGAAAATATTAGGTCTTTTGTTATCGCTTATTCCATTACTGACATGGGCGTATGAGTCTGAAGAGCAACCACCAAAAGTGACATTACCGACATGGACGCTTGAGTCGGTTGGTTCTGAGCAACACTTCACGCAATCCGCTGACGGTCTTTCATTCACGATTATGTGCAGTGATCAACATGCTGCCAATGCGGAGTTAAACATTCGAGGTAATCGATATACCAACCTGGTTTTCAACATCAATGGAAAACCTTACTACAATCCGTTTAATTTTAATGACCCCTTGGTGGTCGAACAGTTTAAATGGTTTATGAAAGCACTAAGGAATGCGACTGCTGTTGAGATTGTTTATGGCATAGGTAAAAGCTACACCCTGTACATGTCTAACGCTAAGGCGGTCTTGCCCGACCCCGATGCCAGCAATTTCATTTGCAAGACGGATACCGCGTTGACATTCCCTGATGACGAAAGCAACGCCAGCCTACAGCAAGAGGATGCGAAGGAGGGGGGCGCATCTGGGCCGCTCAGCTTTAACGTGTCGGTTGGCAAATTTGATAAAGATTATCGTCCAGTATCCGTTCAATCCATCGAGCTCGTCAGTTTAAATAACCATGTTAACGTTATCTCGGTAACGGGTAACCGTGGTCAATGTAGGCTGGCTAAATACAGTGAAATCGAAGGTGTACCATCACCCAGACTGCCTTTAGCCATGCAGTATGGTCAAAAGGCGCAGTTTCCCATCGTAAGAGGGAGCGGTCACTGTGACAAGGTCTATGAGGTATCGATTAATACCAATCTGGGCAGTGTTACCTACGACATTGAATATGAATGATTGGACCCGACGATACCAAGAGGAGGCAATGAGCCTCCTCTTTTTATTTCAGCAACCCGCTCACCTATGAAGGAATCACACTATGCCACCCTGCATTCCCCCCGAATGCGAGCCCTTCGATCACTCTGGCTTTTGGCACAAACTCTGGGCCTTTGCCAAACGTGCCGGTCGGCCCTTTATCGAGACCTGTCTGTTGCTCTACTACACCAGCCAGAAAGAGGATGTGCCGCTCTGGGCCAAGCTGCTGATCTACAGTGCGCTGGCCTACTTTATCTCGCCCATCGATGCCATTCCGGATGTGCTACCGATGGGGCTCGCTGATGACATTGCGGTGCTGAGTGCCGCACTCGCCAGCATTACCGCCTTTATTGACGCCCAGATCCGTGCCCGTGCAGCCAGAAAAATGCGCGAGCTGTTCGGCGACGCTTAACCCCTTCAAGGAGAACTCCATGACTATTCCCTTTTTCCGGGACGGCTTTGCCCTGCCCGTTGCCCAAGCGCTGCTCACGTTACTCAGTCAGGAGGTCGCCCATCTCGGCCTCAACCTCGAGCGCCTGACCCAGCTCACCTTCAACTTTCGCAGTCCCACCTACAGCCCCGAGCAAGGAGGGGCTCACCCCGTTGAGATCCGTCTGATACGTGGTCTTGATGGCTGGCTGTTCGATTACGTCACCGACTTCAGCTATCAGGGACTGGGCCAGGATGCAGAGCTTTGCAAAGAACTCGATTTCAACTTCCTGGATGACGAACACTATTTGCAAGGATGGGGGCCTGTCCAGCGCTCAGAGGCCCATGAGTTATTCACCCTGTGGCAGACCAACTTTGTTGCCTACTGCCGGATGGCGTACTTCACCGTTGAAGTCAGTGGGGAGTAGGAGGTGTGTGATGACTAACGAACTGCCGCTAACTCACTATTCACGCCAGTGGCTGGGACTGGTTGCGACCAAGGCCAAACTGCAGCCCATCTGCCAGGGTGAGCGCTGGTTGCTGCACCTGACCCCTAATAGCCCACATACCCGCACCGTTACCCTGCACCTGCGCTGGTCTGGGGGGCAGTGGCAACTGCTCTCCCTCACCAATGCCGAGGACTGGCGCACCATGAGCCAGCCCGTGGATGAAATCTGTGTGGACCCCAAGCGCCAGTGTTTCTGGCGCTGCCAAGCAGGGCCCGTCCCGCACTCTGAGCAGCCCCGCGTGCTGGGAAGCTTTCTGAGCGACCTGCAGCGTACCTGCACTCATCACGGTTATCGTGTGGAGAGTGACCCCTTACCCCAAGAGGAGGCACAAGATGCCCAAACAACCGATTGCCGTTGAGCTTGAAGCGATTAATCTAGATGGCGAGACGCTGGTGGTGCGTGACAGTGGCCTACCCGTACAGGGCTACAGCGTCTACCTACGAGCGGTAGAGGCCAGCGGTCTTGCTCTAGCGACCTGGATAGCTGACTACGACACCATTGGTCCCGCCTACCAACTGGCGGAACGGCTAAGCATTGCGCTGGCTATCCCGCTCACCGTGCTGGTCCCCGGATTGCTGATACCGGTGAAATGTGACCCCGCTGCCACGGGCAACTGAACTACCCTCAAAGTGAACCAACAACACCTCTGCATTTAGCCCCGGTATGCCTAGCGCTGCCGGGGTCTTTCTTTTTCAGGAGACCACCATGCGTTATCACAAGCTCAAAGCCGGGGAATGCCCCGGCTCGTATGTCGTCACCAACCCCGTGACCGAGCAAGACCTGCTGCGTATTGCCAATCAGATTGCCAGGAAGCGCCTGGCCAAAGGTTCCGCCATTACCAGCACCACCGAGGCTGCCGAGCGGCTGCAAACCCTGCTGCAAGAGCGGGAGCACGAAGTGTTTGGGGCACTGTTCCTCGACTCCCAACATCGCGTACTGGCTTTTGAGGAGCTGTTTCGCGGCACCCTCGACAGTGCCAGCATCTACCCTCGGGAAGTGGTCAAGCGGGCCTTGCTACTCAACAGTGGGGCCATCATCGCGGTGCACAATCACCCCAGCGGTGACCCGGAACCTAGCCACTCTGACCGGGTATTCACCCAGGCCCTCAAAGAGGCTTTGGCCCTGGTCGATGTGCGACTACTCGACCATCTGGTGGTTGGTGTCGAAGGCGTAGTTTCGATGGCCGAAAGAGGTCAGCTATGAACCAGCCCCCAGGTAAATACCACCTCACCCCCCTCGATATCCTCCTCGAGTTGCGCTGCTGGCTTGCAGACAACATCGAGATGCAGGCAGAGCCCGCCATCGTGGCTCACCTGCCTAAAGGCTACCTGCTCACCCAAGCTGACTGTATCGAGGCTATCGATGCGCTGCTGCATCAGCTACGCCATTAGTCGCGCTAAGAAGGGACAAACGCCATGCGATTACCCAATCCCTATACCTTAGAGGAAACCCTCGAGAAGCTGCGCCATCGTCTGGCTACCGCCTGCAACGAAGATGCGCTGACGTTGCTGGAGAAGGCCATCACCAAGGCTCGTGATGACCGGAGTTATGCCAAGCAGTTTGAAGAGACCTTGCTGTACGGTTCTACCGTTGAGATACGCGAGTGCCTCAGTTGCTTTGGCGGCTACTTCGAACGCTCCCGAGATGCACCGCCCTATTACCCGCATCACGATGCCGTCAACTGCATTGATTGTGCGCTCTACGCCATCTTGTTCTATGCAGCTCTCCCCGGCGCAGAACAGGCGCAGCAATAACATACAGGCCGCTCGCTCACCCGGATCATTAGAGCCAACACCATGATCCGGATATCCCGACACAACCCACAGGGCCACCTCACCGAAGGTGGCCTTGTTCATTTCAAGGAGTCACCCCATGTCTGCCTTCATGATCGATCGCAAGGATTACCTTGCCTTTGCCGTACAGTTACACCGTTTTTGCAATGCCCCCATGCCACCGCACTACACCCTTGAGCTGCTGCGCTCCCTCTGGTGGAACTCACCAATGGATGTCACCAGTACCTGGACGTGGCGGGTAGACCGGCTGGTTAGGCTGATGATGCTCGCCAATCGGCGGGCGGTCTGGCATCGCTATCAGCTTGGGCGTCAGCAGGACCAGAAGGAACCACGCCAGCGTGGTTCAACCAAACTGGGACCGCTTAAACCTGCTCACCGTTACCACCAGGCACCACTCACCGATGCCGAACTGGTGGCGCTGTACAAATTCACCTGCTGCGCCCTGTACCAATCGAGCGAATGGAGCGGGAGCCCCGAGCTAGCCCCCCGGCTAGTGAAGGTAATGCAGCAGTTGCAACAGGCGCTGGCGCAAGACGTGCTGACCCGGCTGTCACTGTGGGAGCAAGCCCCCTGGGGAGAGATGTGATAGCTCTCTCCATCCCCCTGACAGTGACAAGTTTACCACCGGACGGTACAGCCCATATAGCCCAGCGTATCGCCGATGACATGGCACACCTGCATCAGCGTCTCGGGGATGCAGTGAGCGATGAACTGGGCATCAGCATCAGTTACCTGGTTGAACAGTTTGCGCTGCTGGCAGCGGCTTACCGTTCACCTGCAGAAAGAGAGAAACACCCATGATCGAATTCAACGATAGCTTCACTCAGGTCGCAGTCGCTCAGGCAATGAGCGCACATGGCGATTTGCATCGGCTCATTGCCTATCAGCTCACCTTCCCGAAGTGGGCACACGACTATGACGAGACCGGCAAGCGTACTGGCCCCGACAAGATCAAGCCCGTGCCAACGATGCACAAGACCACGCTGTTCGTGAGTCCACTGGACATGGTGGACAACCTGCCCCGCGAGATTAACTTTGCGTGGTGGGAGCGTGAGTGCAACGACCTTGGCTATCCCGTTGGGGAGTGGCGACGCACCATTGTGGGTGCCTACGTCAACCACGGCACCAACGACAACCCAAACTGGAGCAGCCACACATGAGCATCCTCGAGCACATGACATGGGGACTGGGCACCCCGAACCTGCCCAAGCTGGGGGCTCGAGCCATTTTGCAACGTGGTTATGTTGATTTCCTGGGCGACCGTGCCGGTATGTACGGCGAGCCAGACGAGGCGTGGCGGGCCGAGTGCGACACAGTGCTGCCGCACTTCCTGCGTGAGTTAACCAAGATGGCCAAGGCATACCAGATATGCACCGACATGGACGAGGTGTTTCGCCTTGAACACAAGGGCTGGGTGTGTGAAGCCAGTCCGAGGCGCAGCTACGGCTACCTCTACCTCGACATCTACCACCCCGCTAACTAGCGGGGTGTTTGTTTCAAGGATAAATATCATGAACAAGTTCTATCACGTGGGCACACTGGCCCGCCGTGAAGTCACCGCCCTGCTGCACACGCTGACGCACAATACCGCCGCCAATGCCGAGGGGATCCTCAACTACGTGAGCAGCAAGCTGAACCCCTACGACCCGCGCAAAGAGAAGGCCAAGGCACGGCACACATTGCGCCGGGTCAAGAAGGCTCTGAAGGCAGGGCGTATCCCGCTGGAGCTCACCGTGACCGGTTGCCGCATCGACCGGGGCAGCCACCAGGCTGACCGTTACTACTACGACCGCACGCTACTGGCTCAAGGTTGGCAGCAATACGATACCGAGGAAGACGCCTGGTACTTTGGCATCTGGATTCAGACCGAGAAGCTCGAGACCTTTACCTACGCCGAAGGGGATACCAACCATGTGATTGCGCCAAGCGTTGAGGCGTTTCGCGCTGAATTGGCGCGGCTGTATCAGTACCACCCGCAGGCCCCGGCCTTTATCAGCATCGGCCCGGAAGCGGGCGTTGTGACCCACCATTTTGAAGCCAAACTGGAGGTGTGAAATGGCCAAACACATCACCATCAAGGTGCCCGGCAAACATCCGCAAACCGGCGAGCTCACTACCTTTGAGCTCAAGGGGCAACGCATCGATATCGACATCGGCGGCCAGGCTGTGCCTTTCCTTATTCACGGGAGGGGCATCGGCACCTCGCTCACACATATCCCGAGCGGCTATCGCATCGCGTTGCTCGGTGGCTGGCTCACTGCGCGTTACGCAATCCCTGAGAATAAGCCCAGCAGAGCGGCCTGTGCCCAAATGGCCATAGACCGACTGGTAGCCCAGTACGGTTCGCTGCATCTGCTGGGCCGTCTCAATTGCAAGCCGGTTATCAATCAGCTGTAACGCACTACCCAGACAACAAGGAACCGCTCAATGACTAACCTTCTACCTGCAACAACGAACCCACTGGCAGGCCATTCGGTGATGCAGATGCTGGATGTCGCCATGAGTTCCATCATCGGCGACTACGATGACGCAGACCTGGTGCCAGAATGGCAATGGGTCAAGCAAATGGCCTCCCATGAACATGTCGGTGTGAAGGATGATTCCGCCTATGAGTTCACCCTGAACCTGGCTATGGAGCTCGATGCCATCCCGCCAGCACTGCAACCCTTGCTCACTGCCGCCCAGCAGGCCGGTGTGAACTACATCCTGTTTTACAACGACTAGCTGTGTAAACCCACCAGGTTGTTCACAGACGGAAGACGACTGATAGGGGGGCCGGTAGTTCAGACTGGCATGAGGACGATGCCAGTTGTACTCATGCAGCCACGGGGTCAAGTGTTCTGCCCGTTGCTCTGACGACTCATAGCTCCGGGCGTACGCCCATTCACGCAGGGCTGTCTGAATGAAGCGCTCTGCTTTGCCATTGGTTTGTGGTGTGTAAGGCTTGGTGCGTAGGTGCTTGAGCCCCAACCGACGACACAGCTTCTGGAAGCGTTTCGACCGATAGCAGGCGCCATTGTCAGTAAGTAGCCGACTGAAACGAATACCGAGCCCGGCGTAGTAGCGAAGTGCCTGTAACAACGCCAGGCAGGCACTGCGCCCCGTTTCATCAGGATGCAGGGCGCTGAATGCCACACGGGAGTGGTCATCCACCGCCACATGCGCATACTCCCATCCCGCCCCCGGAGAGTCTTGGCTGCGGTCACCGGTGACACGATGGCCGGGGCGACGGAAACGCCCCAACTTTTTGATGTCCAAATGCAGCAAGTCACCCGGTTTCTCATGTTCATAGCGTTGTACTGGAGGGGCTGGTGCCAGGTTCGCCAGTCGATTCAGTCCCATTCGTTGCAGGATTCGGGCGACGGAACTGTGTCCGATGCCCAACGCTTGGCTGATGTGCCGATAGGTCTGTCGTTGCTTGCGCAGTGCGATAATCACCTGTTGCCGCTGGTCATCGATGGCGTGGGGACAGGATGCGGGTCGAGAAGAGCGATTGTGCAGCCCATCAGGCCCCTCCTGGCGATATCGCGTGAGCCACTTGTAAGCGGTGCGGGTACTTACCCCGGCGGCGTGAGCCGCTTCTTCGACGCGCAGGCCTTGTTCAAGGATACGCCGGATAAGAAGCTGTCGACCGAAAAGGGTTAATCGGGCATTTTTATGGTTGTTCACTCGGGCACCTCGGATGATTGGTTTGGTTGGCGCCTCCAATTTTGCGGGAATGCCCCGAGTGAACAACCTACAGAGAGATCACAACTAGCCACTGCGCCTGTCACTGCGGCCCGGCAAACAGACACGACCACCCAAGCCCAGCTCATTTACACACTGCATAAAGGGCCAGCCCTCACAGGCTGGCCCTTTGCATCATTGGAGTCACCGAACATGACCCGTCTTATCACCGGACTCGAGGTGCATCGCTATGCCCCCGAGCTCAACAAGCTGCACCTGCGCAACCGGCAGACGTTACCCGCTCCCGGCATCACCACCATCAAAGAGGCCAAAGCCCACCTTTTTGGCCGCTGGCAGCCAGGGCATCAGGTAACCATCACCGTGAGTCACCCTGACTACATCAATCTCTCCCGGCTCTACCGGGGGCGACTGGCCAGCCTGACTGAACTCTCGGAGTATCTGACCAGATTGCGCCAGCGCCACAACGTGCCCGGCACCATCATCGACATTCAACTGAGGTATCGCTAATCATGACCGCGACAGCTACCAACACCAATGACCAACAACCCGCAGCCCCAGACCAGCCCACGCGGATTTTTGCGCAGTGGGGTTTACCCCATACCGTCACCCCGCGCTTTGGTGCTCGTCTTATCCAGGAGCACCACCGACTGCACTTTCTGTCAGATCGGGCCTCACTGGTTGGCGAATGGGCAGAGGTGGCAATAGACCAGCTGGAAGCCGCTTTCCCAACCATCATCAAGGAACTGGAAGCCAAGCTGCTGACCGGTGAGCTGGATGCCCGATGCCAGCAACGTATCACTGTCCAACACGACGGTTTCACCTGTGAAGCTGACACCTTGGGAAGCCATGGTTATGTCTACCTGGCGATTTACCATACCCAAGGCACAGCAGATCGGCATGAGTTCATTCTCTAACTTGGCATTCCTGCTCCCATAGAAAGCTCCTATCGAGTCGTATTGGTGGACAATCTCATCCGTCCCATGTCGTAATGGGAGCAATTAATTTCGTGGTAAGCCTAAGGATAAGAACGATGGAATCTGCTCGTGATAAACGCACCGGTGAGATCATAGAGGCTGAGACCCTCTGGATGTTGGAGCATGTCGATAAGGATGGTTACGAGTGCTGGGGATGCGGCATCGATATGTACCCCTCATCCTGGAAAAAAGAGAACAAAAAGAGGCCCTCATTCAACAAAATGCCGGGAAAGGAACATCTCATCCATTGTGATGCAGATGCTGAACGGGAAGTGATCAGCCAAGGACAGACACAAAGCGTGCGTCAACAATTGGACTCATCGCCAGGGTTGTCACCTTCAGGGCTAGTGCTAATAGATAAACGGCCAGGGACAGCGACTAATCAAGGAAACGGAATAAACGGTTCAACCTCGGTACATTCACCAACCGTAGCTGCTGGTCATGGTAATGGCTCCCAACGCACTTCCAGACGCAAAGCTCAAAGCATTCGCCCTATCTGTCGTGCGTTCATCAACTTCCCCCACGACCGTAACATCTCTTTGGAGATCCCTGGGATTGAAGCCGACAATTACCTGACGGCGTTCAAGAGGTTAGGTAGCCCAATTCAGAAGTACCCCGATAAGAAGATCTTTTATTCCGAGTTGTTGTGGCTACCGATCACCCAGAGCGAGGAGCGGTTAATTATCCCCCTAGCAGGAGAATGGGAAGACCGGAAACCCTCGAAAAACTATCAGCTCCATGTCGAGTGGAAATCTTGGTCACAAGCCAAAAAAACCATGTTACTTAACGAGTTAGATGCAGCAAAGGAAGAGGCCAAACAGGCTAGAAGGGGTGGTAGGAAAGATAAAGCATGGGTGTTTTTTATTGGAGAACAGAACGCAGACCACCTAGAAACGTTTTATGTCAGTGACTCTCGCTTGATCTGCTCGATTATTGGCCACATTGTCTATCCGAAATATGAATAGGCAATGCAATGAAGCATACGACGCAACGCTGGCATTCGTAACGCGCTACGTTTTACGGGTAGTAGCACAAGGGGCAGCCACCGGAAAGTGGGGCCGATACTTGTCCAAAGGAATGCGATAGAGGAGAAAGGCAGCCAACATCTAATGGCATACTCACTGGCATACCAAAAATCACAGACACAAAAAATCCCAACCGAATCAATCGGTTGGACTATATAGATGGCGGAGGAGGTGGGATTTGAACCCACGGATGGTCGCCCATCGCCGGTTTTCAAGACCGGTGCATTCAGCCGCTCTGCCACCCCTCCGAACGGCGTGCATACTACGCTAAGCCCTTGTTCATATGCAATACATATTTCCTGTGGGATAGTGTGCGGGAGCAAAATGGCAGGTGGCTTGAAATTGTTCCTCGTCATCCCTATTTGTTCTACATACAATGCGTAAACATGCAGTAACAAACAGCGATCACGAGGCGGCTGCTCGCCGTCTCACCCGGACATCAAGAGGACACCCAAGATGGATACCCGTTCTATCTACACTGGCACCCAAAGTGCCGTACGCGATACCAACAAGGTGCTGCGTAATACCTATATGCTGCTCTCCCTCACTCTGGGCTTCTCTGCCGTGGTGGCGGGGGTCGCTACCGTGATGAACATGCCGCCGCTGCACTGGGCCGTGTTCCTGATCGGCGTCTACGGTCTGATGTTCCTGACCGAGAAGAATCGCAACAACGGCATGGGGCTGGTCTTCACCTTCGCCCTGACCGGTCTGCTGGGCTATAGCTTGGGCCCCATCATCAACATGTACATGAACAATGGTGGTGGCGAGATCGTGATGACCGCCCTTGGCGGCACCGCGCTCACCTTCTTCGGTCTGTCGGCCTATGCCCTGACCACCAAGCGTGACCTCTCTTTCATCGGCGGCATGCTGTTCGTCGGTTTCTGGGTACTGCTGGTGGCCATGATTGCCAACATCTTCCTGCAGATGAGCGCCCTGAGCCTGGCTCTGTCCGCCATGTTCATGCTCTTCTCCTCCGGTGCCATCCTGCTGACTACCCAGCAGATCGTGCGCGGCGGCGAGACCAACTACATCTCCGCCACCGTCACCCTGTATGTCTCCATCTACAACATCTTCCTGAGCTTGCTGAGCCTGCTTGGCGGCAACCGCAACTAATCAGAAACCCCGCTTCGGCGGGGTTTTTATTGGCGTCGATTTTTGTCAGGATAAGTTGTAAATCAAGGATATGAAGCGAAGTGGCCCTGATTTGGATCAGGGCCACTTCGCGCTTGGCGGGTTACTATCTCGCTCTCGTTTCGATCAAGGGTTTCACCTGTCTCATGCCGATGGATCTCTCTGGCCTGCTGCGCCGACTGCTGATTGATAGTCACATCGATTTTGCTTCGCTCAAGGGTGGTGCCTAGCATGCCCATGGAATTCTCCGGTTTGTTACGCCGACTGCTGACCGATAGTCACATCTACTTCGCACTCAAGGTGCTGCTGGCCATTCTCGGTCTGCTCGCCTTCACCCTGGCCACCGGCAATATCCAGCTCACCGTGCTGCTCTCCCTAGGGGTCGTGGCGGGCGCCATCGCCGAAACCGACGACAGCCTGTGGGGACGGCTCAAAAACCTCGCCATGACGCTCATCTGCTTCATGTTCGCGTCCCTCTGTGTGCAGTATCTCTACCCCACTCCCTGGCTGTTTGCCATCGGGCTCGCCAGCTCCACCTTTATCTTTGTGATGGTGGGGGCGCTCGGTGCCCGCTATGCCACCATCAGCTTCGGCTCGCTGCTGATCGCCATCTACACCATGCTGGGTGCCGCCAAGGCGCCGGATCTCTTCTACCAGCCGCTGGCCCTCGGCGCTGGCGCCCTCTGGTACGGGCTGGTCTCGTTTATCTGGCTCTGGCTGCTGCCCTACAAGACCCTGCACGAGCAGCTGGCCCAGAGCTACTTCGCCCTTGGTCGCTACCTGCTGGAAAAATCCCGCTTCTTCCCGGCGGACGAGCACGGCGCCCAGGCCATTCGCCACAATCTGGCCCAGCTCAACATCAATCTGGTGAGCGCGTTGACCCTCACCAAATCGGCCCTCAACGCCCGCCTGAGCCGGCGCCATCCGGCAAGCCCCGAGCTGGCCAGCCTGCTGCGCCTCTATCTGCTGGCGCTGGAAATTCACGAGCGCGCCACCTCCAGCCACTATCCCTACAGCCGGCTGGAAGCGGAGCTCAAGCAGGGCATCGTACTGGAAGGGTTTCAGGAGGTATTCCTGCAACTCTCCGAGGCGTGCCAGCGGCTCGGTTACGCCATTCTGGTGCACAAGCCCTACGCCCATAACAAGCGCATTCACTGGACGCTGGAGGCCCTTGGCGATCAGCTGGAGTTCACCAATCTCAAGCAGCACTACCCGAAAACCCTGCTGACGCCGATGAAGTTCCTGCGCCGCAATCTGGCCAGCATCAACCAGCTGCTCGGCAGCGCCGAAGTGCTGCAAAACCCCGAGCAGCCGGAGCAGGAGCTGCCCGCGCTGGCCAAGCCGCCCCGCCTGCCGCTGCTGACCCAGCTCAAGCAGCACCTCACCTTGCACTCAATGGTGTTTCGCCATGCGCTGCGCCTATCCTTGGGGCTGGTGATCGGCTACGGCATACTGCAAGCCTTTGATCTGGAAAAGGGCTACTGGATTTTGCTGACCGTGCTGTTTGTCTGCCAGCCCAGCTACAGCGCCACCCGCCGCCGACTGGTGCAGCGGATGCTCGGCACCTTCGCCGGTATTCTGGTGGGCATTCCGGTGCTCTGGCTGTTCCCCGAGCTGCACATTCAGCTGGTGGTGATGGGGCTGGCCGCCTTCCTCTTCTTTACCCAGGTGCGCAACAACTACAGCGCCGCGGTCTGCTTTATCACCCTCTACGTGCTGATGGCGTTCAACCTGCTCGATGGCATCGGCTTTGCGATCCTCGGGCCGCGGCTGCTCGATACCCTGCTCGGCTGCCTCATCTCTTACGGGCTGGTAGCCTGGCTCTGGCCGGACTGGCAGTACAAGCGGCTGCCGACCCTTATCGCCAACTCGCTCTCGGCCAACGCCCGCTACCTCTCGGCGGTGCTGGCAAGCCTCAAGCAGCAGCGGGACGAGTCCATCGACTATCGGGTGGCGCGCAAGAGCGCCCATCTGGCGGACAGCGAGCTGGCCACCGCCTGGCAGAGCATGCTGGTGGAGCCGCAAAAGCGCCGCCGCTTCCTCGATCTCTGCTTTACCCTCACCTGGCGCAACCACGCCCTGCTCTCCTACATCTCGGCGCTGGGAGCCCATCGCGACAAGCTGGAGGCCATCAGCGGGCTGGATGAGGTGCGCCACCACATCTGCCACACCCTGGAGCAGGCCGCCGGTCATCTGGCGGGCAACCCCTCCAGCTCCATCGGTGGTCAATGCCCCATTCTTTGCACGGACAGCAGCGAGGAGCAGCTGATGCTGACCCAGCAGCTCAACCTGATCAGCGAGCTGGCGGATCAGCTGCTGCATCTGGCCAACGAGAGTCGGTTGCTCACCGGGGATCAAGGCGCTACCATGCCCGCCCAATCCTGATAGCCCCATTAGCGAGGAGCCCCCATGTCTGCGTCCGAAAAACATCAGCTGGAATTCAACGGCCAACTCATCGAGACCGATGCCAAGGGCTACCTGCTCAACAGCAACGACTGGAGCGAGGAGCTGGCGCTGGTGCTGGCTGCGCAGGAGGGGATCACGCTTGAGGAGCCGCACTGGGAAGTGGTGCGCTTTGTGCGCGCCTTCTATCTGGAGTTCAACACCTCCCCTGCCATCCGTGCGCTGGTCAAGGCGATGGAGAAGCAGTACGGCCCCGAGAAGGGCAACAGCCGCTACCTCTACAAGCTGTTCCCGGAAGGGCCCGCCAAGCAGGCGACCAAGATTGGCGGCCTGCCCAAGCCGGTGAAGTGCATCTGATCCCATAACAACGGGGGCCGCAACTGCGGCCCCCCGTTGTTTTTGGTGCACTATCTTCGCGCACCTCGTATTCATATCTCTGAGACTTCCAGCCAGCCTTACTCCCGCTTGTCAGCCAGCGCCACCAACTGCTCCGCCAGCCGGTGGCCGTGCAGGTAGGAGGCGATCAGCTCGCTATCCGCCTTGCCCAATTCAATCTGCTGATACCAGTGCGCCAGCATGGCAGCAAAGCCGCGCTGGGCCAGCACCGGCTGCCAGTCGTTGGGGCTAAGCATCTGCGCCTGTTTGTCGCGGGCGATGCTGCCGCGAGTGCAGTTCTCAAGGTGCAGGGAAAGATTGTCGCCGTAGGCATCGATGCGCTCCTCGGTGATCCCGGCACTGCGGTTCATGCTGCCGCTGATGGCGCGATCGCCGCTCTGCCAGCTGACGCTAACCCCGGCCAACAGGCGGTGGTCCTTCGTATCCGGTCGCAATACCGCATGAAAGTCGCCGTCCGGCACGCCGCCATAGAAGCAGAGGCTGTCGAGCACATGGATAAAGTCGTCGAACATAAAATCCCGCGCCTTGCCCGGCAGGGCGAAGCGGTGTTTCTGCCAATTCAGCTCGGTGAGCGGCTGGGCGCGCGCCTCGGCCATGGCGGGCAGATAGCGGCGGTTAAAGCCGGTAAAGAGGGCGCAATCTTGCGCGATGGCGAGGTTGGCCAGCGCCTCTGCCTCGGCCAGATTGTCGCAAAGGGGCTTGTCGACAAAGGTGGGGATACCTGCACGCAGGCACTGCTCGGCCAGCTCGCGGTGAACGGCGGTGGCGGCGTGGATCATCACGGCGTCGGGGCGGCTGGCCAGCATGGCCGCCACATCGGTAAAGCACTCGGCGACCCGATACTGGCGGGCGAGCTTCTCCAGCACCGATGGATTGCGGGTACAGAGCAGCGGGGTAACCCGCTCATCGCTCGCCAGCAGCGGCAGATAGGCTTTTTGGGCGATATCCCCCAGACCAATCATGGCAATGCGCATCTCAACTCCTTTTCACTCGATAACGGGACAAGCGGATAACTGCCCGCACCATCGCAGGATTTGTCCCGCAGATCCAGCCTGCCGTTTGCACGCTGGCTGGCGTGTGCAGCTCTCGGCAAACGGCGGCGTTATCCGGGCATGGCAAGATCGCTGACCGACTTGATCACCTCGGCCAGCCACTCGATGGCGAGATTGCCCTGACTTTTGCGGTGTCTGCCGACCACCACCTCGAACGGCTGCGGCGCCCCGGCCAGCTCCACGGTGCGAAAATCCCCGAGGGCGGCGATGGCCGACGGGATGCAGGCCGCCACGTCATTGACCGACATAAAGGCTTGCAGCGAGGTGTAACAGGGGAGCGTCGCCACCGCCGCGCTGGCAACCTGCTGCGGGCTCATCTGCCCTTCGAAATTGCCGACGCTATTGGCAAACTGCACAAAGGGGATGGCCGCCAGATCTTGCGGGGCGTTGTCCGGAAGATATCGGGAGTCGCGGCGCAGCACGCAGCAGTAGTGATCCGGACGCAGGGTGGCGCGCAGCAACCCCGGGTCGAGATAAGCATCAAAGCCAATCACCAGATCGACCTCGCCACTGGCCAGCGCGTCCAGATGCAGCTCGGCCTGAAAGTCCACCACATCGAGCCGGATGGAGGGCGCCTGACTGCGCAGGGCGCTCGCCAGCCTTGGGATAATGGCGAGCTGGGCATATTCGTTCGCCATCACCCTGAAGGTGCGCTGGCTGCTGGCGGGATCGAAGGGGGCGGCCACAAAGACCCCGTCGATATCGGCCAGGATCTGCTCGAACTTGTCGGCCAGCTCGCAGGCGTAGTCGGTCGGCTGCAATCCGGCGCTCTGGCGGATAAACAGCTCGGCAGGAAAGAGATCGCGCAGCTTTTTCAGATGGCTGCTCACTCCCTGCTGGGAGATCTCCAGCAGCTCGGCCACCCGCGACACACTCTTGTATCTGACCAGCAGCACCAGCACCCGCATCTGCCTGATATCGATCTTCTCCACCCTCACCTCACCAATTTAAGTTGTATCACATACAAATCACCCATGATTTACATTGTATCAGTGGCTCTCTAACCTTGCAGCTCTTCCAGCAAAGCGAGGTTAACGATGAAAACTGTCATTCTGATTGGTGCTCAGGGGAAAATGGGGCAAGCCGCCCTCAGTGGTCTGGGCAAGCACAAGGTCATTACCGCCAGCCGCTCCGGCGAGGGATGTGATTTTCAGGTGGATATCACCAGCAGAGAGTCCATCGAGCGGCTCTACCAAAACGTGGGATCCTTCGATGCGGTGGTCAATACCGCCGGCTATTGCGAATACGCCCCCTTTGGCGAGATGAGCGACGAGCAGTGGCAAACCACCATCCAGAGCAAGCTGATGGGGCAGATCAATCTGGTCAATATCGGCCTCAACTACATCAATCAGGGGGGCTCCATCACCCTGATCTCCGGCATCCTCAATATCAAGCCGATCCCGCTGGCCATTGCCGATGCCACCACCAGCGGCGCCATCGATACCTTTGTCCAGTGCGTGGCCCACGAGCTGCCCCGCGGCATCCGCATCAATGTGGTCAACCCGACCGTACTGGAAGAGGCCTGGGACGTATATGGCGAGATGATGCCGGGCTTCCAGCCGGTACCCGGCGCCCTGGTCGGCAAGGCGTTTGAGCGCTCCGTCGATGGCTTTATTAGCGGCCAGGTGCTCTATGTCGATGCCTGATCCTGTTCAGGCCTGAACCCAATGCCTTTGTAATTCCTTGTCGATGTTTTTCCTCTTCCCCGAAAGCTCTGCTCTCGGGGCTTTTTGCATAGAGGAACCGGAGTAGCGACAGAATATGATTTCATTTCGACGGCGGTACACAGATTTATGTCATCCGAGTCACTGTCAGAGTGGCCTCGTTTGGCTTACTATGGCGCTCTTGTTCCTGTTGCCGAGCAAAGGGACTATTTCAGGCTATTCGCCGGAATGAATTACCGCTGACCAACGCCCTGTTTGGCCGCAGCTTATTGGCGCGGCCACTATTGCCTGTGCGCTATCGGCACTTATAAAACGCGTTATTTATGGATGTATAACGATGAAATCATCAATTGCACTCAAAGCCTTGTCGCCCTATATATTCGCAATATTGTCAGTTGGGCTGATATCCAGCGGATATCATGCGCTGCCGATCTATTGCGGCCTGGCCATTGTCGTCTATCCGGTGCTGGTTGCCATGCTGGCGGACGAGTGGGAAAAGCAGGGATTGGTCTATCGCGAATCAACCCAGGTCGAGGTTGATATCAATGTGCGCGGGATCCTTATCAAAGAGCAGAGACGGCATCTGGAGAATCTCTATTTTGTCTCGCCGGACGTGATGCAGACCAAACTCACCAGCCTCGCCCGCCTCAAACTGCTGCTCTGCGGCGCCATGTTTGCCGTGTCGCTCTATGAATTCGCGCAGCAGGCCGAGGCACAATTTGCCCTGCACGCCGTCAATCAGATCGATATCAATCTGCTGGATATCTGCGACCTGATGATCGGCCTTGGTGGGGTACTGTTTCTCGGCCACTGCGCGAGAAAAAGCCTCTCCCTCTACGGGACCTGTCGCCATAAAAACTATCTGGTGCAGAGTCATAACGAACCCGGCGTCCAGCTCTATAGCGCAGCCATTTCTACCAAGGCGGCAAACCTGCAAGTGACCCATACCCGCATGTTCGATGCCTTATTGGCGTGGTATTGAGCAACCCTTAATTGGCAACCTTTAATTGCCCCCCCCCTTTGGATCAAGATGGCGGGGCAGGAGGTAAGACAATAAGCCCCCATCCCAACAGTGCTCACTGACCACTCTGCCGTGACCGGCGCAGTGGTTGGTTGAGCCTCTATTGCCCTCCCTATAACCATCCTCTCTCCCCTCCCCTTGCTTACTGCTTTATCAGAAGTCATCAGCCTGTCATCTGGCTGACATCCCGCGGTCATTTTCAAGTCATAGAGTTTTTCACTTATTTTTCATATGGATAGATAAGGAACATCATGACTTTCCCGCGCTCTTCTTATGTGGCTTTGGCCGTCTCGCTGGTCTTGCTTGGCGGCTGCCAGTCAGAGAACGAATCGTCTGCCGACAGCCAGGACAAAACCGCCTACCAATACAGCACCAAAGCGGTCTACAGCCCGCAGCAGCAGGCGGAGAGCTACGAGCCAGCGCCTCAGGGGTTCAGCCCGGTCTTTACCGAGATGGTGGCGCGCCACGGCTCGCGCTCCCTCTCCAGCCCGAAATATGACGTGCTGACCAAGCTGGTATGGGAAGAGGCGCAGCGTCAGGGGGCGCTCACCCCCCTCGGGCAGGGGCTGGGAGGCAAGGTCGATCTGGTGACGGCCGCCAACCAGAAACTGGGCTATGGCCTGCTCTCGGCGCTGGGCAAGGAGGAGCACGCCAATCTCGCCACCCGACTGGCGGCGCGGCTGCCGACCCTGCTCAACAGCAGCGAGCCCCACTGCATCAAGGTGGTCACCTCGGGCAAGGACAGGGCCAACGAAAGCGCCTTCTACTTTATGGAGAGCCTCAGGCGCGACGTGAACTATGTCAGCGACTCGGCGCAGTGCTACCTCACGCAGGATGACCCCTCGAAGATCGACAAAAAGCTGGTCAACAAGTTCGAGCTCTACTTCCACAAGACCACGCCCGAGGGGGATTACGCCCGCTACCTGCCCGCCTATGAGAGCTACCAGCGCTTTATCGGCGACGAAGATGCCGGAATCGCTCCGGCCCCCGAACTGGCAAGGGCGCTGGATCAGCTTAAAAACCTGAGCAAAACCAAAGAGATGGCCCGCAGCATGCTGGAGCGTATCTACAGCAAGGGCTTTGTCGACTATCTGGCGGGCGGCGTCGAGTTTGTCGCCGTCAACCCGGAGGATGGCGGCATGACCTATGTGCGCGACGAAGTGGATGCCGCCCTGATGCTCTACAACCTCTTTATCATCGGCCCCGGCATGATCCGCGAAGCGCAGGCACAGGGCAGCGAACCCTGGGCGCTGGAGCAGTTCCTCACCCCGGAAGAGTCTGCCTGGTTCTCCTACCTCTCCGATGCGGAAGATTTCTACGAGAAGGGGCCGAGCTTTGCCAACCAGAATGCCCCCTACGCCATTGCCCAGCCGCTGCTCGACGGCCTGTTTGGCGAGGTGCAGCGTCAGGTGGTGGAGGGCGAGCAGAGCCGACGGGCTACCCTGCGCTTTGCCCATGCCGAAGCCATTATCCCCCTCGCCGCCCTGATGAAGCTGGAAGGGAGCCGTCAGGGGGCCAGCCCGGATCAGCTGTTCAGCCAGCAGAACAACGAGTGGCGCGGCGGCTGGGTCTCCCCCTATACCGCCAATATTCAGTGGGATATCTACCAGAACGGGCAGCGACAGGTGCTGGTCAAGATGCTCTACAACGAAAAGGAGATCGCCTTTAAAACGGGCTGCCAGCCCTACCGTAGCGGCAGCCACTACTACGACTTCGGGGAGCTCAAGCGCTGCTACGGCTATAACGGCTAACCCTTCGCACGCCGGATATGGCAATCACAAGGGGCGACCAGCAGGTCGCCCCAATTCACTCCCCTTCCCTGCTTGCCAAAGCGGGATATGGCGATAAAGCCGCCGTCCGGTTCCATTTGCTGATCAAGCGCAAAAAATGATTAATTTCTGATGGTTATGTCACTTAAAGGCTCGCCTCGGCAGTTTCGTTTGGCTTACCATAGCCATCCAGAACCTGTTGAGCTGCGATGGGTTACAGCCAGCACGGGTCAAGGGAGCATATTGGAAGCTGTAATCCATGGGCGGTAGCATTGCTCATTGCTCACAAAGGTGGGTGTCCCAGATTTCTCCGTATTCTATGGTGAATTATGAGTTTAAATTTCATTGTTATTGATCGTGGTCAGCACAAACCAACACCTGTTTTTAATACCGCCTATCTTCGGATTGATTATTGGAATGATTTTTCCTTTGTCACTATGTTTTATCTAACTGTGTTTGATCAAACAGGGGCCGAGCATGACATTGGGAATATTAAAATTGCATTCAAAGGTCAGACAGAACAAATTAGCACACACTCCACACTAGAAAGTAATTTTTCTAGCCTCACAGATGAATATTTTTCGCTTGGAGTTGATCTGGATTTTTATGAGAATTTAGGTCGATTAGATGCGACTATTAAAGATAATATTTTGAGCTCTTTACAGGATATTGTATTTCTACCAGGAAGATTACCTGAACTTGAAAATGAGCGAGTATTAAACATATCTTTATTACGTGGTGTGTCCCTTTCAGATATTCACGGTCAATTTGCCAGAGTTTTGAAAGGATTAGTAGCATTATCGGACTTTCACTTTAACTTTATTCGTAGTGGCGTTAATGGGCTATGTGATTTGCGAATAACTTTCACAGTTAAAGTTGACGCTATTCCGAGCACAAATATTCACGCATTAATTGGCCGTAATGGCTGTGGTAAAACAACCATATTAAATGGCATGATTGAGGCTATAACTGACCCCACTAATAACTCTCTTTACTTTACTGAAAAAAAAAGGTCTAATTACTGAACCCAAAATACCAAATGGATATTTTAGATCTCTTGTTTCTGTCTCCTTTAGTGCTTTTGACCCTTTTACACCACCAAAAGAACAACCAGACCCAGCTAAAGGAACCAGATATTTTTATATAGGTTTAAAAAATAAAGAAAACAATCAACAGTTAAACACACTTGATGATCTTCGTTTAGAGTTTGTTACGGCATTGATAGGCTGCTTGAGCGCTGAAAAGAAAAAAGACCTTTGGATCAACTCTATTAACAAACTAAGTAGCGACCAAAATTTTTCCAATATGGGGTTGAGTGTTCTATGTGATAAGTATTTAGAACTTAAACAAATGCATGTCAATCTCCAAGTCGATAGTAATAACTTTAGGGATTTGTTTTATAAGAATATATATCGCTATTTGTCCAGAATGAGTTCTGGTCATGCAATTGTATTATTTACTATAACTAGACTCATTGACACTGTCGGTGAAAAATCTCTGGTGTTACTTGATGAACCAGAAGGGCACCTACACCCCCCACTACTATCAGCATTTTTAAGAACCTTAAGCGACCTTTTATATACAACAAATGGAGTCGCGATAATAGCTACACACTCACCAGTTGTCTTGCAAGAAGTACCCAAGTCTAATGTTTGGAAGGTTATACGCTCTAGAGAAGCTATAAGTGTTGAACGCCCAGATATTGAAACGTTTGGCGAGAACTTAGGGGTTTTAACACGTGAAGTTTTCTCCCTAGAAATAATTAATTCTGGATACCATTTTTTATTAGCAAAATCTGTCGACACAGGAATGTCATACGAGGATATCCTAACTAAGTATAATAACCAGATTGGCTTGGAAGGAAGAACTGTTTTAAAAGCAATGGTATTGAATAGGGAGGCTAATAAAAATAAATGAAAAAAATAGTCCCTCATGAAATTTCGTTTCAAGATATGCTGCTTAAGTGTGCCGAAGGCATGGAGCAAGTCAATGTACAGTCAGATTTTAAAAACCAGCTCCCTATTCTTATAGCTCTAGAAAATATCTACCGAGAACTGGGGGGGAATGGAGTACTTTTTAAATATCCTAAAATAGAGCCGCTAACTGATACTACTCTCGTTGTTGGGAATTTGACAAAGTCAAAATTAATTAATCTTTATGAAAACAACTTAAGAAATAAAAATAAGCCTGCTAGAATATACTATGATGAGCTACTTGTCTCATCTGGTGAAAGATGTCCATTTTGTGGTGATATTGGATATACTAGAAATCTAGATCACTTCCTACCAAAGGCTCATTTTCCTGAATTTTCAGTTATGCCTCTCAATTTAGTCCCTTCATGCCGCGATTGTAACATGGGGGAAAAAGGACAAAAATATGCTCAAAAGGAAGAAGAACAAACGATTCATCCATATTTAGACAAAGATATTTTCTTTAAAGAACAATGGGTTTTTGCTAATTATATTGATGAGAATGAAGGTGCGCTAAATTACTATGTAGAATGCCCTATATATTGGCGGCAGGAGGACAAGTATAGAGCAATCAATCATTTTAAAAATTTGGGACTTACTAATAGATATCAATTGGAAGCGGGTAAACATCTTAGTGAATTAATTGATCAGAAAAAATCATTTAAAAAAATGATACTGAAAATAAACCCCCAAATAGATCCAATATACATGAAAAATGCTTTTATTGAGGCCAATCTTCAACCATTGATAAATTCTAGTCAATTTCCAAACCATTGGAAAAAAGTTATGTATCAATGCATAGCCAAGTCAAATGAATTCTTTAAAGACTATCAACTACGGTAAGTTAATATTAAAAATTCATTATATAAATAACATCAAAAATTATTTACATATTTTAAAAAGGCGACCATCCGGTCGCCTTTTTATTTTCTATCGCTTTCCAATCAGGAAATAAATATTACCGAGCCGGTCGCTTGGCACCATTTCCTTTGGCCGCAGGCTTGCCGCCTTGAGCTGCGGGTTTAGCACCTGGCTTGGCAGATCCTGCGCGGGTCGGGGTTTTACCCTTATGGGCGGGTTTGCCAGTCGGTTTGCTTTTACCCGCATTCTGGCCCGCACTCTTGCCTTCGCCCTGTGTGGCCGGTTTGCCATTAGCCGCGCCTTTGTGCAGCTGGGAACCCACTGGCTTGCCGCCCGTCGGCTTGTTGCCTGCGCCATTGCCGCGCTGGTGATTGATGTTGCTATGACGGGTCAGGGCCGGTTTCAACCCCTTGCCAGTGGCGGCGCGCTCGTTGCGCCCTTCCGGCGGCACCAGACACCCCGGGCCATTGCCAATCAGGTGGCCCTTGCCCATGGCGAGCAGGGCTTCGCGGATCATCGGCCAGCCTGCGGGGTCGTGGTAGCGCAGCAGCGCCTTGTGCAGGCGGCGACGGCGCTCGCCCTTGGCGACAAACACATCGCCACCGGCGCGGCTCACCTTGTTTAACGGGTTTTTCTCCGTGTAATACATGGTGGTGGCGTTGGCGAGCGGCGACGGATAGAAGTTCTGTACCTGATCGAGCTTGAAGCGGTTCTCTTTGACCCAGAGCGCCAGATTGACCATGTCTTCATCGGTGGTGCCCGGGTGGGCGGAGATGAAGTAGGGGATCAGGTACTGCTGCTTGCCCGCCTCTTTGGAGTATTTGTCGAACAGCTCCTTGAACTGGTAGTAGCTGCCCATGCCCGGCTTCATCATCTTGGAGAGCGGCCCCTCCTCGGTGTGTTCCGGCGCGATCTTGAGGTAGCCGCCGACGTGGTACTTGGCCAGCTCCTTGATATAGCGGGGATCTTCCACCGCGATGTCGTAACGCACGCCGGAGGCGATGAGGATCTTCTTGATCCCCTTGAGGTCGCGCGCCTTGCGATAGAGGTTGATGGTCGGGCTGTGGTCGGTGTCCATGTGCGGGCAGATGGTGGGCCAGACACAGGAGGCACGACGGCAGGTCTGCTCGGCCTTGGGGCTCTTGCAGCGCAGCTTGTACATGTTGGCGGTAGGGCCGCCCAGATCCGAGATGACGCCGGTAAAGCCCGGCACCTTGTCGCGGATATCTTCGATTTCTTTCAAGATCGACTCTTCCGAGCGGCTCTGTATGATGCGCCCTTCGTGCTCGGTGATGGAGCAGAAGGAGCAGCCACCAAAGCAGCCGCGCATGATGTTGACCGAGGTCTTGATCATCTCGAAGGCGGGGATCTTCTCGTTGCCATAGGCCGGGTGCGGCACCCGCTGGTAGGGCAGGCCGAATACGCCGTCCATCTCCTCGGTTTCCAGCGGGAAGGCGGGCGGGTTGACCCAGACGATGCGATCGCCGTGAGCCTGCGACAGGGCGCGGGCACAGCCGGGGTTGGTCTCGTGGTGCAGAATGCGCGAGGCGTGGGCGTAGAGCACCTTGTCCTCTTTCACCCGCTCGAACGCCGGCAGCTTCACATAGGTTTTTTCCCACGGCTTGGGTTTGGGCGGCTGCACCAGCACGGGCTGGGCTTCCTGCGCGGCAGGTGCCGCTTCGCTGGCGTCGTCAGAGCATGGGGCCCCTTCCATATAGGGGTTCATGATGGGATCAATGCGGCCAATCTGGTCGAGCTTGCTCGAATCCACCCCTTTCCAGCCCGGCAGCGGCTCCTTGCGGATGACGGCGGTGCCGCGAATATCCTGCATGGTGTCGATGCTCTCCCCCGCCGCGATGCGGTGGGCCACTTCGACCAGCGGCCGCTCGGCGTTGCCGTAAATCAGGATATCGGCCTTGGCATCGAGCAGGATGGAGCGGCGGATGGTCTCGGACCAGTAGTCGTAGTGGGCGATGCGGCGTAAGGAAGCTTCGATGCCGCCGATGACCACCGGCACCTCTTTGAACGCCTCCTTGCAGCGCTGGGTATAGACCAGGGTCGCGCGATCCGGCCGCTTGCCACCCACATCCCCCGGGGTGTAGGCGTCGTCGTGGCGCAGCTTTTTATCGGAGGTGTAGCGGTTGATCATGGAGTCCATGTTGCCCGCGGTCACCCCGAAGAAGAGGTTCGGTTTGCCCAGACGCATGAAGTCATCCTTCGATGACCAGTCCGGCTGGGCGATGATGCCGACCCGAAAGCCCTGCGCCTCCAGCATGCGGCCGATGACCGCCATGCCGAAGCTCGGGTGATCCACGTAGGCATCCCCCGTCACCAGAATGACGTCGCAGCTGTCCCAACCCAGCTTGTCCATCTCTTTGCGGGACATGGGCAGGAAGGGCGCCGTGCCGTAGCACTCGGCCCAATAGCGGGGATAGGAGAAAAGGTTGGGTACCGGCTGCATTTTGAACACCTGGAAAAATTCGGGTCGCGCATTATACCGGTTGCGGCCAAGGGGAGCGATGGCTTTTTGTCCCTATAGATCCCGCGGAATAGGCCACCGCCCGCAATAGCAAGGGCGCCCGCAGGCGCCCTTGTGATGATAGAGGCTGATAACCGGCCCCCGCTTGGGTTCTGATCAGGGTTCTGATCAGGATACTGGTCAGAGCGCCGGAGGGTGCGACTCCCCTGCTCCTTTGGCGGCCAGCGCTTCGTCTACCTGTTGATCCCTCGCCCCTGTCATGCCAGCGTGGCGGGCGATCAGATGGTAGATGGCGGGCACCACCAGCAGGGTGACCAGGGTTGCCAGCGACAGCCCGAAGAAGACCACTGTCCCCACCGCCATCCGGCTCTCGTAGCCCGCCCCCATGGAGAGCATCAGCGGCACAGCGCCGATAATGGCGGTGAGCGAGGTCATCAGGATGGGGCGCAAGCGGCGCACCGAGCCTGCGATGATCGCCTCCTCGAATCCTTCCCCCCGCTGGCGCAGCTGGTTGATGAACTCGACGATGAGGATGCCGTTCTTGGTCACCATACCGATCAGCATGATCATCCCGATCTGGCTGTAGATGCTCATCTCCTGCCCCGTCAGCCAGAGGCCGAGCAGGCCACCGAATATACCGAGTGGCACCGTCACCATCACCACCGCCGGGGTCAGGGTGCTCTCGAACTGGGCCACCAGCACCAGATAGACCACCAGCAGGGCGAGGCCAAAGACCAGCACCATCTCCCCCTGATTGTCGCGGTAATCCTTGGAATCACCGGCGTAATCCACCGTCATGCCGGTGGGCAGGTTGGCGTTGGCCCAGCCATCGAGGAAATCGAGGGCCTCACCCAGGGTGTGGTCAGGATGCACGTCGGCAGTCAGGGTGATCGCCTTTTGCCGCTGGTAGTGGTTGAGGCGGTTGGCGGTCGCCACCTGTTTGACGGTCGCCAGGGTCGAGAGACTGACCATCTCGCCGTTGGCCGCCTTCAGGTAGATGCGGCCAAGATCCGAGATGCCGTTAAACTCGGTCTGATTACCGCGCAGGTAGACGTCATACTCCTCGCCCCTGTCCACATAGGTGGTCTTGCTCGCCCCGCCCAGCAGGGTCTGCAAGCTGTTGGCCACGGTGGAGACCGGAATGCCAAGCTGGCTGGCGCTGTCGCGATTGATGGTCACCTGCAGCTCGGGGGTCTTCTCGGCGTAGTCGAGATCCGGGCTCAGCATCAGGCCGCTGCCCTGCGCCGCCTGTTGCAGCGCCAACCCTTGCTGGTAGAGCTCGGCATAGTCGTTACCCTGCAGCACGAACTGCACCGGCGCGGTGGAGCCGCCGCGGAAACCGGGCTGGAAGGTGCGGATCATCACATCGGGAATGCCGGAGAGCTTGGCACCCAGCGAGCGGGAGAACTCGGTGGCGGTGACGTCGCGCTCGGCCCAGTCGGTGAGCTGGATGATCACCATACCGGTCTGATCGCCGCCACGGCCAAAGGCAGGGGTGCTGAAGCTCAGCGCCTGCACCACCCCTTTGCCCAGCATCGGCATGATGGCGGACTCCACCTGCTGCATGTTGCGCTTCATCCGCTCGATGCTGGTCCCCTCCGCCCCCTTGACGAAGACATAGATAACGCCGCGATCCTCGGTCGGGGTAAGGCTGGTCGGCAGCTGGGTAAAGAGGGCACCGATACCGCCCAGACAGAACAACAGCACCAGCGGCGTCCAGCGGGAGCGACGCAGCACCCACGCCAGCAGGTGGCGATAGTGCCCCTCCAGCCAGCCCAGTCCGCGATCGAGCCCGGCGGTGAGCCGATTCGGTTTATCCAGCGGGCGCATCAGCCAGGAGCCCATGGCCGGGGTCAGGGTCAGCGCCACCAGCGAGGAGCAGAGAACCGCCAAGGAGAGCAATATCGCAAACTCGGTAAAGAGCCGCCCCACCATGCCATCCATAAAGGCGATGGGGACAAACACCATCACCAGCACGGCGGTGGTGGCGATGACCGCAAAGCCCACCTCGCGGGTGCCGTGCCAGGCGGCCAGCAGCGGCGGTTCACCCCGCTGCAGATGGTGGTGGATGTTCTCCACCACCACGATGGCGTCATCCACCACCAGGCCGATGGCGAGGATCAGCGCCAGCAGGGTGATGAGGTTGATGGAAAAGCCGAAATACCAGGCGCCGATAAAGGCAGAGATGAGCGACACCGGCACCGTAATGGCTGGAATGAGCGTGGTGCGCCCCTGCCCGAGGAACAGATAGAGCACCGCCACCACCAGCACGGCGCAGATGGCCAGGGTCTCGTACACCTCGTCGATGGCCTGCTTGATAAAGATGGTGGAGTCGTAATCCACCTCGAGCTTGGCCCCCTCAGGCAGGAAGCGCTGCATCTCGCCGAGTTTCTTCTCGATCCCCTGCGCCACCGCCAGCGGGTTGGCGGTGGACTGGGCGACGATGCCGATACCCAGACTCTCTTTGCCGTTGCGCTGATAGGCGCTGTCTTCGTTCTTGGCCCCTACCTCCACATCGGCGATATCGGCCAGATAGACGCTCTGGCCGTTGGCGGCTGTGGTGACTTGCAGCTGCTGGAAATCTTCCGCTGTGTGGTAGAGACGGGCGATCTGCACCGCCATGGTCATGGAGTTGTTGCGGATCTCCCCACCCGGCAGTTCGATGTTCTCCCGCTTGAGGGCCTCTTCCACATCGCTCACCGTGATGCCACGGGCCGCCATATCCGCAGGCCGCAGCCGCACATACATCACCTGGGTGAGATCGCCGGAGAGCGCCACTTCGCTCACCCCATCCACCAGACTCAGGGGGTCGACCAGCACCCGGTTGGCGTAGTCGGTCATGGCGGTGCGATCCATCTGGCTGCTGCTGAAGTTGAGCCAGATCGCCACATCGCCGTTGCCGCTGTCCTTGGTCACTAGCGGCTCGTCCACATCATCGGGCAGCCGTGGCCGCGCGCGGGAGAGGGCATCGCGCACATCGGAAATCCCCTCCACCATGTTCCAGCCGAGCTTGAACTCGACGGTGATCATCGAGCGCCCCTTGCGGGTCATGGAGTTGATGTTCTTGATGCCGCTGATGCCGGAGAGCTGATCCTCGATGGGCTTGGTGACCTGACTCTCCATCACCGAGGGGGCGGCCCCCTCATAGGTGGTGGTGATGGAGACCGACGGGATCTGCACATCCGGCATCTCCCGCACCGTCAATTTGCTGAAGGCGACCAGACCAAACACGGTGAGCAGGGCGCTGAGCACCACCGCCACCAGCGGGCGGCGAACTGAGATATCGGAGAGCCACATCAGCCGTTCACCTCGGCCAGATCGCGCACCTGCACCCCATCACGCAGATTGACCAGCCCCTCGACCACGATGCGATCGCCGACCTTGAGCCCCTCGGTGACCCAGACGGTCTCCCCTTCGGTCTCGCCGAGCACCACAGGCACCCGCTTGACCCGGCCATCGGCCTCAAGACGGTAAACAAAGCGCTGCTCACCGGCGTACTCCACCGACTGGGCGGGGATCAGGGTGAGCTGCTGGGCGGGCAGTGCCAGCTCCACATTGAGCAGCATGCCCGGGCGCAACTGGCCGTTGCCATTGGGGATCATCACCCGCGCCTTGATGTTCTGGGTATCGTTGGAGACGCGGCTGTCGAGGGTGGTGAGGGTGCCGCTGAAGTGCTGATCCGGCCAGGCGGTACTGGTGGCGGTGACCGCCATGCCCGGGCGCAGCAGGGAGAGGTAACGCTCCGGCACCGCCAGATCGAGGCGCAGTTTGTCGAGTTCATCGAGATGCAGCAGGGTATCGCCGCTGTTGACCAGCGCCCCTTCGCTCAGGTCAATCAGACTCACGGTACCGGCAAAGGGCGCCTGCAAGGTACGCAGGGAGAGCTCGTAGCGGGCGGCATCGAGGCGTGCCTGCACCTGGGCCACGGTGGCCTCCTGCCCCTCCAGCTCGGATTGGGTCACGGCGCCACGGGCCACCAGCTTGCGCATATCACTCAGCTTGCGGTTCTCGTCGCGCAGACTGGCGCTCTGCTCGGCCAGCTCCGCCTGCTGCTTGCCCGCATCGAGCACGATCAGGGTCTCCCCCTTCGCCACGCTCTGACCCGACTGCACCGCAATCTTGACGATGCGACCGGTCACTTCGGGGCTGATGATAACGGAGCGATTGGCGGCCAGCTTGCCCACCAGCTTGAGGGTCGGCTCGGCCAGACTCTGCTTGACGGTTTGAGTGCGGATATTGACCTGTCTGGTCGGTGCTTTGGCGGCGGGTTCGCTGTGACGCAGCGCCCAGACGCCGGCAACCACGATTAGAAGAAGGCCCAAGCCGAGCCAGATACGCATTTTCATCGAACAGTCCATGAAGAGTGAGAGGGTAAATCCAGATTGGGGCCATTTTAGCCCCAGACTATGCCGTGACTATGTATAAATGTGACAAAACGTAACAAGAGCGGGATAAGCTCACTCTGTTTCAGGTCGCGCCGTTTGTTTTCACGCCACATCGCATACACTAACGACAATTTCCTTCGCAACCCGACTGACTGCCTATGCCCAAAATGTCTGACCACCGCTTTCTCACACGCCTGACCTGGCTCCTGTTTGCCGTGGTCATCCTGCTGATTGGTCTGACCTTGCGGCAAAGCCTGAAACAGATAGAACGCCTCTACCAGAGCGATACCCTCAACAGCGCCATCTACCTGCGGGATCGGTTCAAGCAGACCGAAGTGTTTCTGGAGGCGATGCGCGGTCAGGCCGAAGAGCGACTGCGCAGCGACCCCCAGTCGGTGCTCACCCGCCAGCTCTATCGCCATATCGAGGCGCTGCCAGAGGGCCTGGCCCTCGACAAACTCCCCGGGGATTTACCGGCCGGACTGGCGGGCAACCTCACCGGTGACGGCCCACTGCCGCCCCCCGGCAGTGCGCGGGAGGCGCAACTTCATTTGGCCCTGAGCCTCTCTCCCTTGCTGGCCACCGCAAGCCAGCGCCTGGGCAGCGAGATCGCCTGGGCCTACTTCACCGGGGTGGACAACTTTATCTACCTCTATCCCTGGATCCCCTCCAGCCAGTTTCGTTTTGCCCGCAGCATCTATGACAAGCACTACTGGCAGGATGCGCTGATGTCACCCAACCCAAGCCGGGACACCATTCTCTCCCGCCCCTACGAAGATTTTGCCGGACTGGGCACCATGGTCACCATGTCCCAGCCTCTCTACAAGGACGGCTCGCTGGTAGGGATGATCAGCATGGACATCCTGCTTTCACGCTTGCAATCGCAGCTCAATCAACTGGCACCAGCACTGGGTGAGTATCTGCTGCTCAATCAGTACCATCAGGTGCTGGCCAGCAGCGCGCGCCAACCCGTGGTGCCGCAAGACCCCGAGCCGACCGACGAATACCAGTGGCGGCAAGGGGCATTGCAGCTGACCATGGCAATCCCCGATACCCCGTTGCGACTGGTGCACAACGTCACCCTGCTGCCGCTGGTGTGGGCCATGCTCTGCCAGTCCACGCCGACCCTGCTCGCCATCCTCTTTATGCTGCTGGCCGCCCTCTCCAACCTGAGATCCCACCGCCTCAACCAGCGGCTCAATTACCTCTCCTGCCACGATGCCCTCACCGGCGCCTTCAACCGCCACTATCTGGTGCTGCTGGAACAGGCGGGCGATCTGGCCCGGCTGCAAGCGGGGATCCTGATGTTCGATGCGGATCACTTCAAACGGGTCAATGACAACTTTGGCCATGCCGTCGGCGATATCGTGTTGATCCGGCTGGTGCAGATCTGCCAGCAGCAGCTTAGACCCACTGATCGCCTGATCCGCTGGGGGGGCGAAGAGTTTCTGCTGCTGATTGGCCGCGCTGATGCAACGCAGCTCGGCGAGCTGGCGGAGCGGCTGAGAAAGGCGGTGGCGGATCACGACTGGGCCGCCATCGACCCCGGGCTGGAGGTCACCATCAGCCTCGGCTATCTGCCCCACCAGGAGAACCTTCCCCTGCACGAAGCGGTACGCCGCGCCGATGTGGCGCTCTATCAGGCCAAGGCCAACGGTCGCAACCGCAGCGAAAGATGGCAGGGTGACGCCTCCTGACTCTCGGAGTAAGCTGACCCCTCAACCCCTTTTTTGGAGGACTGTCGTGCCACGTAAACCCCGCGTAGGGCTCGCTCTCGGGAGCGGCGCCGCCAGAGGATGGGCCCATATCGGCGTCATCCGCGCCCTTGAACGTCTCGGCATCAAACCGGATTTGATCGCTGGCTGCTCCATCGGCAGCTTTGTCGGTGCCGCCTATGCCGCCGGTGAACTGGATCGGCTGGAAACCTGGGTGCGCGGCTTTACCCGCCTGCAGGTGGTCAGCCTGCTCGACCCGGCCCTCTCCGGCGGTCTGTTTCGCGGCGAAAAGGTATTTGGCCTTGCCGCCAGCCATCTGGGGGATCCCGATCTCGAGAGCCTGCCCATCCCCTTCGCCTGCATCGCCACCGAACTCGATACCGGCCGCGAGATCTGGCTGCAACAGGGCCCGCTGCGCCAGTCGGTGCGCGCCTCCTGCGGCATGCCGGGGATCCTCACCCCGACCCGGATCAACGACCGCTGGCTGGTCGATGGCGCCGTGGTCAATCCGGTGCCCATCTCGCTGGCCCGCGCCATGGGGGCCGAGGTGGTGATTGCGGTCAACCTCAACACCGATATGCACCAACCCTGGACCGACGAGCCGGATCAACCCGGCAGCGGCGGCCTGCTCAGCCAGTGGCTCAATCGCGGTGAGTCCGCGCCAGCCACCCCCGGTCTGTGGAGCGTGATGAGTGGCTCCATCAACATCATGCAGGAGCGGATCACCCGCGCCCGGATGGCCGGTGACCCGCCGGAGATCCAGCTCTGCCCGCGCCTTGGCAGCTTCTCCATCATGGATTTTCATCGCGCCAGCGATGCCATTAACGAGGGGGAAGCCTGTGTCGAGCGCAATCTCGATCAGCTCAAGGATGAACTGGGCCGCCTCGGGTTGCTGGGCAGTTAGTTGTCGACATGCCGTGGTTTACACATGAAAAAAGCGCCATTCGGCGCTTTTTTTTCAACTCACTTACCCGGTCACTCCTTACGGTAGAAGAGCAGCCCGAGCAGAATCACCCCCACAGAGACCAGCAGATAGAGTCCCAGACTGGGATTGGTGATACCGCCATACAGAATGATGAGCGCGCCCAGGGTGGCGCAGGTCGGGATCACGAACCGCTTTATCCAGCCCAACTCGGTAAAGGTGCGCATGTACCAGACATAGAGGAACAGATAGAGGCCATAAATCAGCACGATCGGCATCTCGTCCAGGGCGATGTAACGACCGAATGTCTCGTTGATGCTGCAGTACCACAACACTGAGTAGATCACCGACAACAACGCTGCCGCGAGGGCCGAGTTGATTGGCATGTGGTGATGCGGTTCGATACGGCTCATCCACTTGGGGGCAGGCCCCTGATTGCGGATCGCCAGCGAGTAGGGAATGCGCATGGTCGCCAACACCAGACCATTGAGGGTGCCGAGGCAGGAGATAATCACAAACACGGTCAAAATGGTCGAGGCAGTCCCGCCAAACAGGCTGGTTGTCGCGAGATTTACCGCGTTATCCCCTTGCGCCACTATCTCGTCCGTCGGCAAGACGCTGGCGATCCCCAGAAAATAGGTGACATAGACCACAAAGACTATCAGGGTGCCAATCACCAGCGCTCTGGGCAGATTCTTCTTGGAATCGCGAATTTCGCTGTTGATGGTCACGGCGGCAATCCACCCCTCATAAGCGAAGGCGGTGGCAACCACGGCCGTAGCCAGCGTGCCTCCGGTGCTTCCTATCCCATCCATTGCCTGCACAAAGTTGGTCACGGTGACACCATTGAGCAAGCCTGAAATGGTGCCCACAATGGCAACCAGGATCAGCGGGATCAACTTGATCAGGGTAGAGCCCACTTGCAGCTTGCCCGCCAGGACCGGGGTGTAGAAGTTGATCAGGTAGGTGACCGTCATATAGACAGCCGCCAGTATCCAGGTCGCACCAGAGTTGGTCGGATTATCACTGCCGAGCAAGATCATGGTGTACAGAGCGGCGACCCAGGCAAGGATGGCGGAAAGAGGGGCGTAATAGAGTACGCCTTTGAACCACCCCACCAGATAACCAAACATTTTGCCGTATGCCGCTTCGGCATAATCGACGATACCGTTGGACTTTTCGATCCGCTGGGCAAACTCGGCAAACACCAGCGCGCCGAAGATCATCGAAAATGCTCCCAGCGCCCATGCCAGCAGCGCAATGGCCAGATTACCGCCAGTCAGACGCAGTACATCATCGGCCTTGAAGAAGACTCCGGAGCCGATCACCACGCCGACCACCATCGCAATGGCAGTCATCAGGCCATAGCGTTTATCCAACTCATTACTGCTCATACCCATACTCCATACCGATTGCTCATATCATCCTGAATGTAATAGTGTTCAGGTGGCCAGATACCACCAGGGGGCCCACTTTTCGGGGCCGCTTATTCTCGTTGGCCTACATGGGTAATTCAAAGCGTGTTAGATCAAAATATCGATCGACAACCCAAAAAAAATACCGCCCGAAGGCGGCATTTCTATTCACATCGATGATCACGCCTTGGCGAGGTCATCCGGGCCAATCTGGCCGATTTCGGCGACTTTCTTGTCTGCCAGCAGCCAGAGGGTGAACTTGTGCAGATCAGGGTGGTGCGCCAGGGCAACCAGGAAGGCGCCCCCAACTTCACGGTAACCCAGCTCGTAGTTTTTCAGCGTGGTGGGAGGAACACCCAGCAAATCTGCAAACTTCGGACGGCTCAAACCGACCGCTTCACGGATCTGACGGATCTTCTTGCCAACAGTGACGATATTTGAATTCATAATGTTCCATACTCCGTTTGGCGGATTTACTCCGCCTTTTATTTTTCGCGACGACTCGTAGTCAAGTGTATCAGTTTTGTTCGGACTCGTTATGGTCGAGCCTCTATCTTATGAGCGCCTTTCGGCGACAACCCTTGCCTTCAAGGGGGGATGGTAATCGCTCAGCCGCCTCAGGTAAACAGTCTCGAAAAGAAACCTTTATTGTGGCCCCCCCAATAACTCGTATAATCCGCCGGATACCCATTAAGAGGAATAAGTATGGCGTTTCCCGGCATTATCTCTCGCCTGCACCCCGTATCCAGCACAGAAGAACTGGCACAACAGCGCCTGCAGGGTGAACAATATCGCGCCGAAGCATTCTGGCTTCCGGCCTTGATGTCCAGCCACGCCAGCGAACTGCTGGCCGCCCTGCCGGAGAGCTGCAGCCTGTATCTTGAACAGGCGTGCCCGGACCTGGCCTTGCGCAGCCATGACGGCACCCTGCATAACAATGAGCAGCTCATCACGGTAAATGGTCAGGCAATTGCTCTGGCAACCACCCCGGGTGATGGTGGTCTGGTACCCGAATCGGGCATGTGCGAGATGGCCAACTGGCTGGAGGCGGGACATCGCCACTTCATCTGTTCAGCTGCGGTTCAGCCTGTGGCTCGCGCCATCCTCAACATCTGGCCCCTTGACCCCTATCTGGCCCGACATTTCTTGATGACATTTACCCCCCTGCTGCAGAGCGCTACCCAGGCTGACTACCTCGCGGTCTTTGCCGCCAGAGCGAATCCGGCCAACCCGCATAGCGACTGGGTTCAGGCTTATATGAAGCTGGAGAAGAAACTGCACAGGGCCTATCTGGATCACTAATTAATCTGGATAAACAGCCATTTAAGGTCACGACACAATTTGCCACAAGGCTCATTTGTGAGCTTGATCATGTTTTAAAATCGGCATAGAGTGCGCCTCGTCATCGGAATGACATCAGTTGCCTGGCAGTGGTTTCTCACGCATTGCGTGCCATGCCAGCGCACTCGACACACCAGGAGAGTGTGCAACCCGGTTCTGCCGGGTCATCTGCCAGACTCGACGCCAGCCGTACGGCGGAGCCTGCAGCTTACATAAATTACAAAGTGTGAAGCACGTGAATAACGTGCGATCTCAACGAGGATTTTTTTATGATGAAAATGGCTCCTTCCATGATCGCCATCGCCATGGCTGCTCTGGGTGCTACCGCTGCTCACGCCGCTGACGACATCTACTTCGGTGCCGGTGTCGGTGCTGCTCACTTCAATGGTCTGAACAAGATCGATGGCGGCGGTTACGCTGGTACTGAAGATGCAGCTGCAGCCAACGCCTTCGTTGGTTACAACTTCACCGAAAACTTCGGTACCGAATTCGGTTACCAGTATGCCGGTCGTGGCAACACCGAAGGTCTGCGTTACGAAAACCAGGGTGCCACCCTGTCCGGTATCGCCCGTATGCCAGTTGGCAACGACTTCTCCCTGTTCGCTGAAGGCGGCGCCTACTGGGGTCACACCGATGGTCTGGGCACCAGCGACACTAAAGTTTCCCCGCTGGCCGGTGCTGGTGTGACTTACAAGGTAAATGACGCGCTGGATCTGCAAGCTCGCTACCGCTACATGTGGGACGTGGCTGACCTGCACGCCAACGGTGAGCGTTACAAAGCCAACCAGAGCATCGCTACTCTGGAAGCGGTATACCACCCGTTCCGTACTTCCTACGTAGCTCCGGTAGCTGCTCCGGTAGTTGAAGAAGCTCCGGCTCCTGCTCCGCAAGTGGTAGAGAAGAACTTCGCCCTGAACTCAGACGTGCTGTTTGCCTTCGGCAAAGACACCCTGAAGCCGGAAGGCGTTGCAGCCCTGAACGGTCTGTATCAGCAAATCGTTGAGTTCCAGCCGAAAGATGGCAACGCTGTTGTTGTTGGTTACACCGACCGTATCGGTTCCGACGCTTACAACCAGAAGCTGTCTGAAGCCCGTGCCCGTACCGTTGCCAACTTCCTGGTGAGCAAAGGTATGGCTGCAAGCAAAGTTGCCATCGAAGGTCGTGGCGAAGCCAACCCGGTTACCGGCACCAAGTGCAACAGCGTAACTGCTAAAGCTCAACTGATCTCCTGCCTGGCTCCGGACCGTCGCGTAGAAGTTCGCGTATCTGGCGTACAAGAAGTTCAGCAATAATCTGACCTCGTTCAGATAGTGCGAAAAAAAAGGGATGCTGCGGCATCCCTTTTTGTTTTCCTAGTTCTCGATTGAATCCCTCACTCCCGCCTCCCTGCCCTTGCCTGCCCCGTCTCGAAAGCATAAAGTAGTTGCGCCTGTAAGGTATTGGATAAGCACTAAAAAGCGCTTCTTGTCCGGTCTGTTGTCCATGACGCCAATGCATCATGAGAGTCCAAAGCCTTCGCTATCCACTTTGCTGGCGATTTTTCGCAGCAATAAAAACAAGTGCATTGCCCGACATGGGCTAACACAACGAGGATAAACCGATGAAACTCAAAATGGCTCCTACCCTGATTGCACTGGCGCTCGCCGCCGCAGGCACCACAGCTCAGGCTGCCGATGACTGGTACACCGGTGTTGGTGCAGGTTGGGCTTATGCCCACGGTCTGGATGATTTTGGCAAAGACACTGACAAAGATGCCACTGCGCTGAGCCTGTTCGGCGGTTACAACTTCAACGACTACTACGCAGCTGAACTGGGCTACCTCTACGCCGGTAAAGCGGGCGTTGACGGTGCCGATTTCAAAACCCAGGGTGCAACCCTCTCCGGTATCGCCCGCCTGCCGCTGGGCGACATCTTCTCGGTGTTTGCTGAAGGCGGTGCCTACTTCAATCACGTCAACGGCAATGGCAACAGCGACAATGGCACTGCACCGCTGGCGGGGCTGGGTCTGACTGCCAAGCTTTCCGACCTTATCGATGTGCAAGCACGCTACCGCTATCTGTGGAATCTGGGTGACGAGCAGAAAACCTGGGAGAGCGACATGAGCATCGCGACCCTGGAGCTGGTGATGCACCCGAACCGCACCTCTTATGTTGCCCCGGTTGCCGCCCCTGCGCCTGAGCCGGTTCCCGAGCCGGTACTGGTCGACAAGAACTTCGCCCTGAGCTCTGACGTGCTGTTTGCCTTTGGCAAATCCACCCTCAAGCCAGAAGGTGTCGCAGCGCTGAATACGCTGTATCAGCAGATCGTTGATGTTCAGCCGAAAGATGGCAGCGCCGTGGTCGTCGGTTACACCGACCGTATCGGCTCTGATGCCTACAACCTGAAACTCTCCGAAGCGCGTGCCCGTACCGTGGCCGACTTCCTGGTTGGCAAAGGTCTTCCGGCCGGCAAAGTTGCCATCGAAGGTCGCGGTGAAGCCAATCCGGTCACCGGTACCCAGTGCAACAGCGTCAAGGGCAAGGCTCAGCTGATCTCCTGCCTGGCACCGGATCGCCGTGTAGAAGTACGCGTCACCGGCGTGCAGCAAGTGCAACAGTAACCCTGCAGTCCGACATAACAAGGAGGCCACCTGGCCTCCTTTTTCTTGCCGCTTATTTCACCCACTTTGTAACCCTCTATCGCCCCCTTCCTCTTCCCGTCTCGCGCCCTAGTTCACGGCGTTTCGCCCCCCATACCTCTTTGGTGGTTAAAAACAGCCCGTCACCTATACATAAGTGTGGGGTTTGACCAGCAGGCAACCCCACTACACCAAACATCGACGAGGATACGCGATGAACATAAGAGTAAAACCTGTGTGGATTGCATTGGCATTGGCGAGCACAGGCGCACAAGCGGAACCGGTTCACGACTGGTATGCCGGGGTTGGCGGTGGCTGGGCCATTGCCCACAATCTGAATGATTTCAGTCAGGATGTCAGCAAGGATGCGACTGCGCTCTCCCTATTTGGCGGCTACAACTTCACGGAAAATCTGGGGGCCGAGATTGGCTATCTCTCCACCGGTGACTGGGATATCAGCGGCCATGACTTCAACAGCAAGGGAGCCACGCTGTCAGTCATTGGCCGCCTGCCGCTCAGCGAGATGTTCTCGCTCTTTGCCGAGGGCGGTGGCTATATCTATCACGTCGAGTCGGTCAATGGCGGGGACGACAACCTGGCGCCGCTGGCGGGTCTGGGAGTGACGGCCCGGCTCCATGACTGGGTCGATCTGCAGGCACGCTACCGTTACATAGTGCGCGTTGGCGATGATCCGGATAACGGCAAAGCCAACAGCGGCACCCAGCGCTGGGTCAGCGACATCAGCACCGCCACGCTGGAACTGGTGATCCACCCGAACCGCAGCCAACCCAAAGAAGCAGCCCCCACGCCCGCCCCGGTCGTGGTTCCCCCGCCACCGGCCGAACCGGAGGTGGTGGATCAGACCTTCAACCTCAGTTCCGATGTGTTGTTCGCCTTTGGCAAAGCGGACCTCAAACAGGAGGGGATGAGTGCGCTGGACGATCTCTACCAGCAGATCGTCGACGTGCAGCCCAAGGATGGCAGTGCAGCCGTGATGGGTTATACCGACCGTATCGGCTCGGATGCCAACAATCAGAGGTTGTCAGAAGCTCGGGCCCAAACCGTTGCCGACTTTCTGATCAGCAAGGGATTGCCTGCCGACAAGGTGAGCATCCAGGGAAATGGTGCGAGCAATCCGGTCACCGGCAACCAGTGTGATGCCATCAAGGCGAAGGCGGCGCTCATCGACTGCCTTGGTCCGGATCGCCGGGTAGAGGTGCGTGTCACCGGCGTACAGGGCGGCAGCGAGTAGTTGATCTTGAGGCGATAACCATGTCAGACGTGCAGTAAAAAGGGATGCCGAGGCATCCCTTTTGCTTTGCATCTTCCCGCAGAAATCAGAACGAGGTGCGACGGTAGCGGCGATATTCCGGATGCCAGAAGTTGGCGTCGATGGCCTGATCGATCACCTCGTCCGGGGTCTGCACCGCCTTGCCCTGCAGCATGGCGGTCTTGGCCACCATCTTGGCGATGTAGCGGGAGACCTGATGGATATCCGCCAGATCCGGCAGCAGAGATCCCTCCTCCCCTTTCACCAGCGGCGAGCACTCCGCCAGCGCGCGGCTGGCCGACATCAGCATGGCGTCGGTTACCCGGGTGGCGCCGGAGGCGATGACGCCAAGGCCGATCCCCGGGAAGATGAAGGAGTTGTTGCACTGGGCGATGACGTAGCGCTTGCCCTTGTGCTCCACCGGTGCGAACGGGCTGCCGGTGGCCACCAGCGCCTGACCGTCAGTCCAGCGGATAAGGTCAGCCGGCGTCGCCTCGACCCGGGAGGTGGGGTTGGAGAGCGGGAAGATGATGGGACGGGCACAGTGCTTGTGCATGGTCTTGACCACCTCTTCGGTAAACAGCCCCGGCTGACCGGAGACCCCGATCAGGATGTCCGGGCGACCGTGCTCCATCACCTCCAGCAGGGAGATATTGTCCCCCACCGGCCAGTCAGCAATGCGCTCCACCGGTTGGGAGAGACGGCGCTGGAAGTCGAGCTGGTTGGGGATCTTGTCGGTGATGAGACCGAAGCGGTCCACCATAAAGACCCGGCTGCGGGCCTGGGCATCGGTCAGCCCTTCGGCCTTCATCTGCGCCACGATCTGCTCGGCGATGCCGCAACCGGCGCTGCCTGCGCCGAGGAAGGCAACCCGCTTCTCGGAGAGCTTGGCACCGGAGGCCTTGCAGGCGGCGATGAGGCTGCCCAGGGTCACGGCAGCAGTACCCTGAATGTCGTCGTTGAAGCAGCAGAGCTCGTTCTTGTAGCGGTTGAGCAGTGGCATGGCGTTGTTCTGGGCGAAGTCCTCGAACTGCAGCAGGATGTCGGGCCAGCGGCGCTTGACCGCCTGAATGAAGGCATCGACAAACTCGGCGTACTCATCCCCCGAGATACGCGGATTGCGCCACCCCATATAGAAGGGGTCATTGAGCAGTTGTTGGTTGTTGGTGCCGACATCCAGCACCACCGGCAGGCAGTAGGCGGGCGAGATGCCACCACAGGCGGTGTAGAGGGAGAGCTTGCCGATGGGAATGCCCATGCCGCCGATCCCCTGATCACCCAGACCCAGGATCCGTTCGCCATCGGTCACTACGATCACCTTGACGTTCTGCTTGGTGGCGTTTTGCAGCATGTCATCGATCCTGTCCTTGTCCGGATAGGAGATAAACAGGCCACGGGCGCGGCGATAGATGTTGGAGAACTCCTCACACGCCTTACCGACAGTCGGGGTATAGATGATGGGCAGCATCTCGGTCAGGTGGTTGTGCAGCAGACGGTAGAAGAGCGTCTCGTTGGTATCCTGGATGTTGCGCAGATAGATGTGCTTGTCCATGTCGTTGCCAAACGCCATGAACTGGCGATAGGCGCGCTCGGCCTGCTCTTCGATGGTCTCGATATTCTGGGGCAACAGACCTTCGAGGTTGAAGTTGCTGCGCTCTTCACTGGTGAAAGCGCTGCCCTTGTTGAGCAAGGGGGTCTCCAGCAGGGCGGGACCGGCGTAGGGAATGTAGAGAGGACGTTTCTGGTTATTATCTTCAAACATGGATCTTGGTACCTAAACGGTTAGCTAGACGCAGGGACCCGCCGATCCTAGGGGCTTGTCTCATTAATTTCAAAGAGTTTGCACATCCGTTGCAAAAGGTTTGCGACCCAGTCGACGAAAGGCGCCGGGGGTCTGACCAGTCAGACGACGAAAGCGGTTGGCAAAGTTGGCTCCATCGCTGTAACCGACCCGGGCCGCCAGCTCGCCAAGTGGCCAGTTGGTATAGAGCAGCAGCTGGCGCGCCTTGTTCATTCTGAGCTCGGTCACCCTCGCCATCGGCCCCATACCGAACGCTTGCTGACAGAGGCGATGCAGATGGGGCACCGAGCAGGCTATCTGCCGGGCCAGCAGGGCGACACTCCAGGGTTCGTCCAGGCGCGCCTCCACCCGGCGAAACAGTGCCTGCAACCTGAGTTCAGGGGTGCCGCGCACCTCCCCTTGCAGGGTGCGCTCCAGCAGCGCCAGCAACAGGCTGAGCAGTTGAGGTTGAAGCGGGGAGCGAACCCCCTCCCCCTGCATCAGGCTGAGCAGATGGTAGAGCTGATCGCCGCCATCCCCTTGCCAGATACGGTGGCCAAGGCGGTGCAGATGCTGCCAGCGCGGCACGTCATCGAGCAAAATCCAGCTGATCTGCCAGCTTTCGCCAATCAGCTTGAGCCCACCGGGCACGGCGGCGGGCAGGAAAATCAGCGACCCGGCCGGAATGGCTTGCTCCCCCTCGTCGGTGAGCAGCGCGCCCCCCTCATCGTGACTCACCATCAGGATGTGAAACTCGGGGCGATTGCGGCGGATCAGGTAGTGATCCCGCACCCGGGAGAGGCCGGTCAGGAAGATCCCTGCCTCGCCGAGCAGCGGCAGCCCTTCACGTCCCAACATTCGCTCTTCACAGGCTGGCGCTATCTCCAGACACTCGCTGGCAAATGGCATAACACCTCAACAGGATAGTTTTACACAAGAAAACCGAGAGCTACTCACAGTGAGAAGAGCCTCATCAGCCCCTATCATACCCCTGACAAACCTTGCTTTTCTCATACCCGGTTAACAACTATGAATTATTGGCAAGCGATTTTAAAACAAACCACCGATCGCGAGTTCATGACCCGATTGTGGCGGCTGGCCCTGCCTGTCTCGCTGCAATCCATGATGTTCTCCCTGCTCGGCCTCATCGATATCATGATGGTGAGCCAGCTTGGCACCACGGCTGTGGCGGCGGTCGGCTTGGGTAACCGGGTCTTCTTCTTCAATCTGCTGGTGATAGCGGGCCTCGCGGGCGGGGTCTCGGTATTGGCAGCACAATACTTCGGGCGCGGGGAGATGGCCGGGGTGCGTCGCTCCCTGGCGCTGGCCATAGTGGGCGCCCTGCTGGTCACCCTGCCCTTTGCCTTCATCTATGTGTTATCACCGGGCAGCGTACTCGGCTTTGCCAGTCAGGATCCGGCACTGCGCGAGCTGGCGGATCAATTCTTGATGATCACCGGCGCTACCATCCTCTGTACCGCCATCGTGGTGCCGCTGGAATCAGCCCTGCGCTCGGTCGGCAATGCCGCCGCGCCAACCCGCATCGGCATTATCGCCATCATCGCCAACGTCATCCTCAACTACGCCCTCATCTTCGGTCACTTCGGCTTCGAGGCAATGGGCGTAGCCGGCTCAGCCTGGGGCACCACCATTTCCCGGCTGCTGCAGACAGCCCTGCTGCTGCTCTACGTAAAGCGTTATGAGGCGCGCCTGATCCCGCGCGCACCAGACTGGCTGGCCGCCTTCAAGCGCAAGGAGGTAGTGCGCTTTACCCTGATCGCCCTGCCGCTGCTGTTCCACGACGGCCTCTGGGCATTCGGCATGCTGATTTACGGCTTTCTTTACGCCCATCTTGGCACCGATTCGCTGGCCATCATGACCACCCTCGGCACCCTGGAGAGCATCCTTATCTCCCTCTTCTTCGGACTGGCGGTGGCCTGCTCCACCCTGCTCGGTCACCGGCTCGGGGCCGAGGAGTACGAGATTGCCTGGCAGCACTCCCAGCTGTTCCTGCTGCTGGCACCGATTGGCGCGCTACTGGTGGGGATCATCGTCTGGCTGCTGCAAGCCAACCTGCTGCAGTGGGTCGGCAACCTGCCCCCCGAGCTGATGACGGAAGCGGGACAGGTGCTCGGCATCATGTGCCTCGGGATGCTGCTCAAGGTGTTCAACATGGTGGGGATCATCGGGGTGCTGCGCTCTGGCGGTGATGTGAACTACAGCATCTTTATCGACATCGTCGGCATGTGGTGCATCGGCATCCCGCTCGCCTGGGTGGCGGTCACGCTGCTCGGCTGGCCCCTCTCCTGGGTGGTGGCGGTGGTGCTGCTGGAGGAGCTTAGCAAGGTGCTGCTGGTGCAGCGCCGTATTCGCCAGCGCTGCTGGTTGAAGAATCTGGTGATCGGATAAACAGCCACAAATCGGGGTCATATCAATGACAGAAAAACCCTGTTTGCAGTATGCTGGGCGCCTCTTCAATCAGAGGCAGGGATCCAAGATCTCCCTGTCCAGTAGTCGTTTAAGGAGACGAGCATGCAACCACAGAAAGAGCTGATCACCGAGACGGCCCTGCTTGAGATGGCCAACAAGATCATCAAAGAGCATGAAGACTTCATCCACGGTATGCGCGCCGATTCGGTGGAGCAGAAGGGAGATATTCTGGTGTTCAAGGGGGAGTATTTCCTGGCCGAGGACGGCACCCCGACCGGCAAGACCATGGCGGTCTTCAACATGTTCAAGCTGCTGGCCCAGCAGCTCTCCGGCAAGTACAAGCTGGCCTGATCTCGCCAGCTCATTGCCAACAGGATGCCGCCCTCAGGCGGCATCTGTTTTTGCGCGGTTCTGCCCCTCGACCACCACGCAGTTGCGTCCCGCCATCTTGGCCTGATAGAGACACTCGTCGGCACGGTTGATCAGAATATCGATGGTGTCATCGGCACGAGCCATGGCAATCCCGATACTCACCGTCACTTCCAGCAATTCGTCCGAGGTGGGACTCTTCACCAGCCGCGCCTCGACGGCAATGCGCAGCCGCTCGGCCATTTTGCTGGCCAGCGCCGGATCGGCGCAGTTGTGCATCAGGATGGCAAACTCTTCACCACCATAACGCCCCAGCACCATGTCAGGCTCCAGCTGCTCGCCCAGGGTGGTAGCCACCTCCTTGAGCACCGCATCCCCCGCCAGATGGCCGTAGATATCGTTGATCCGCTTGAAGCGATCGAGATCCAGCAGCATCACCGCAAAGGGCTTCTTCTTGAGTTGCAGCCGGATTCTGGCCTGCTCCAGCTGCTTCATCAGCAAGCGGCGGTTCATCATGCCGGTCAGCTCATCGGTGGTCGATTCCCGATAGAGCCGCAGCAGCATGTTGAGTTGACCGCACTGCACCCAGCAGCTGGCCATGGTAAACATGCCGAGCACCCACACCTGATTCAGGGTGGCCTGACTCCAGATGCTCTGGCCCACCAGCAGCCAGTGACCCAGCAGCATGGTCACCAGCACCACACCAGCCAGTTGCAAGCCGAGGGAGAGGGGGATGGGGAAGATGGCAAACAGGGTGATCAGCAGATAGGGAAAGGCAGCATAGCCCGCCTGCAACTCCTGTCCCGCGCCAAAGCTGTTCAGGCAGAAGAGGGAGAAGAGCATCATCACGGCCATCAGGTAGCCAAGGGCCAGCTTCATCCGTTCCCGCTTGAAGTGGATGAGGTACGAGAGCGGAATAAGTGGCGAGAGCGCCAGGGTGCAGAAGATCCTGGCCTGGAATAGCTGCTCGAAATGAACGGCGGGCAAGGTCAACCAATCCACCACGGCCCAAGCGGGCAATCCGAGCATCAGCAAGCAGGTCAGCAGGCGCAAACGCACCGTCATAAAGCCCATGCGAGTACGAGTAAAGTCTTCGGAGTGAACCCTCGCACTCCAGAACTCTGACAACTTGAGCATCCAGAGTCTCCACGATGAATACTGAGGGCTCATTCTACACCTACAAAGTGGTAAAAATGTCATTAGCGGGGAGAATAAAAAGGAGAGGTCGGTCACACAAACCGACAGATGATAATCGCAGCGCGCAAACGTTTCAACCCATCAAAAAATAAACCTTTTTTTGCATAATTAGCGCTGGTCAGCCTCATTTCAATCACTACAATAGCGCCCAATTTTCTCCCCCTCCCCACACAATTCGAGGTACTTATGGAACAGGCTGCTGTCACACGCGCCAATCGAGAGGCACATCCACCCAGGCGAGCCCATAGCGAACTGGTCTATGGCATAGAGGATGTCCCGCCTCTGCCCCAGACGCTGTTCGCCGCCCTGCAGCATATGCTCGCCATGTTTGTCGCCATCATTACCCCGCCCCTGATTATCGCCAATGCCCTCGGCCTCCCTGCCGCCGACACCCGTTATATCGTCTCCATGTCGCTGGTCATGTCCGGCATCGCCTCCTTCATTCAAACCCGCCGCTTCGGCCCCATCGGTTCCGGCCTGCTCTCGGTGCAAGGTACCAGCTTCAACTTCCTCGGCCCCATCATCGCCTCCGGTCTCGCCCTCAAACAGGCGGCCATGCCCACCGAGGATCTGTTGGGCACATTGTTTGGCACCATGATGGTTGCCGCACTCACTATCGTGGTGATGAGCCGCTTCCTCCATCTGGTGAAACGGATCATCACCCCGCTGGTCACCGGCATCGTGGTGCTGCTGATCGGTCTGACCCTGATCAAAGTGGGTCTGATCAGCATGGGCGGCGGCTATGCAGCCCTCTCTGATGGCAGCTTCGCCAGTCACACCAACCTCTTCCTCTCCCTGCTGGTACTCGGCCTTATCGTGTTGCTGCAGCGCAGTCGCAATCCCTGGCTGCGTCTCTCAGCCATCATGATCGCCATGCTGGCGGGCTATGCCGTGGCCCTGCTGTTGGGCAAAGTGAGCGCCCCCACCTTCGACGGCCCGCTGGTGATGGTGCCCATCCCGCTTCACTACGGTCTCGGCTTTGACTGGCAGCTGTTCGTGCCGCTCGCCATCATCTTCGTGGTGACGGCGCTCGAAGCGATCGGCGACATGACCGCCACCTCGGATATCTCCGGCGAGCCACTGGAAGGGCCTGTCTATATGGAGCGGATCAAAGGCGGCGTGCTGGCTGATGGCGCCAACTCCATGCTGGCGGCGGTGTTCTCCACCTTCCCCATGTCCACCTTCGCCCAGAATAACGGCGTCATTCAGCTGACCGGCGTCGCCAGCCGTCACGTCGGTCTCTTTATCGCCGCCATGCTGGCCCTGCTTGGCCTGTTCCCGGCGGTCGCCAGCCTGGTACAGCAGATCCCCGAGCCCGTGCTGGGGGGCGCCACTATCGTGATGTTCGGCACCATCGCCGCCGCTGGCGTGCGCATCATTGCCCGCGAGGAGCTGGATCGCCGCGCCCTGATGATCCTGGCAGTGTCGCTGGCCATGGGGCTGGGGGTCGCGCAGGTGCCGGAAGTGCTGCAACACCTGCCGGAGCTGGCCAAGAGCGTACTCTCCTACGGCGTCGCCACCGGTGGCATTACCGCCATCGTGCTCAACCTGCTGCTACCAAAGCGCGAAGCGCGTCACTCCTGAGACATCGTCCACCGATAGCCAACCCAAGCCCCGCACTTGCGGGGCTTTACCTTGCCAGTCGCCACGGGTAGTGTGCTGGGCAGCCTTTTTTGAGGATGCCGCCATGCCCTATCGCCTGCTCTCCCCCCTCCCCGATACCGCTTCACCCGCACAGATACTGGCACAAGAGCAGCACTGGCTGCGCGACTGTGCCCATGACGGTCAGCCCCGCGCTCACCTCTGGCAGGCGCCCCAATGTCTGATTGTCACCCGCAAGGATACCCGCCTCCCCCATTACGAAGCCGCCTGCCAGCAACTTGCAGCTGAAGGCTGGCCAGTGCATGTGCGCGACAGCGGCGGCACCGCCGTGCCCCACGGGGCGGGGATCCTCAACCTATCCCTGCTGCTGCCCCGCACCACCACAGATCTCGCCCACTACTACCGGCTGCTGGGGGCGCCGCTGCTGACCCTGTTGGCGGAGTACGGCCTGGAGGGAAGCTATGACTTCGTGCCCGGATCCTTTTGCGATGGTCAGTACAATCTGGTGATCGGGGGACGCAAGATCACCGGTACTGCCCAGCGCTGGCTGGCGCCGGGGCAGGATCACCAGGGGGCCGTGCTGGCACAAGCCATGCTGCTGGTGGCCGGTGATGTGGATGAGGGGACCAGGATGGCGAGCCGCTTCTACGAGCTGGCGGGCGGCGAGCTGCGTTTTATGGCGGGAACCTCCACCACGCTGGCAAGCTGCATCGATTGGCGCGGTAGCGATCAGGCACTGGTAGAGAAAGTGCGAGCACGTCTGGATAGCCTGCTGAACGAGGGGATATCCCCCTCATCCTGACCTTATCCCTAAGGGAGAGGGAAAGTACCTATCCTTAGACACAGCGCACAAAAAAGCCACGACCGAAGTCGTGGCTTGTTCTTTTCAAGGGAAGCGTGAAACGAGCTGAGGCGCTCAAGCCGTCTGCGGCTCCGGCTCGGCTTCGCTATCCAGATCCCGGCTAAAGTAGGCGCGGGTCTCGGCGATCACCACATGGCGCAGGCCAATCAGGCCGATGAGGTTGGGCACCGCCATCAGGCCGTTAACGATATCGGCCAGCAGCCAAATCATGTCCAGATGGAGGAAAGCACCGCTCGCTACCAGCGCCAGATAGACCAGACGATAGGGCTTGATTGCCTTCACCCCAAACAGGTACTCGGTGCAGCGCTCGCCGTAGTAGTTCCAGCCAAGGATGGTGGTAAAGGCGAAGAACAGCAGGCCAATGCTCACCAGATACTGACCGACATGGGCATCCAGCCCCTGTGCAAAGGCCAGACTGGTCATGGCCGCGCCGCTTGCATCACCGCTCCACACGCCGGTGACCACCAGGGTCAGGCCGGTCATGGTGCAGATAATGATGGTGTCGATGAAGGTACCTGTCATGGAGACCAGCCCCTGCTCCACGCAGGAATCGGTCTTGGCTGCCGCCGCCGCGATGGGGGCAGAGCCCAGCCCTGACTCGTTGGAGAAGACCCCGCGCGCCACCCCGGACTGAATGGCCAACATGATGCTGGCACCGACGAAGCCGCCGGTCGCCGCATGGCCGGTGAAGGCACTCTCGATAACCAGCATGACGGCATCGGGCAGGGCGCTGGCGTTATTCACCAGCACGCCCAGACAGGCGACGATGTAGAAGATGGCCATGAAGGGCACCACCTTGCTCGACACGCTGGAGATGGACTTGATCCCCCCCAGAGTCACCAGCGCCACGATCAGGGTCAGCACCACGGCGGTCGCTTCACGGGGCACCGAGAAGGAGAGGCTCATGGCGTCTGAGATAGCATTGACCTGCGGGAAGGTACCGATCCCGAAGAAAGCTACGCCGATGCCAAACAAGGCAAACAGCTTGGCGAGCGGCTTGGAGCCAAGCCCCTTCTCCAGATAGTACATGGGGCCGCCAGCCATCTGGCCGTTGGCATCCTGCTCGCGATATTTAACCGCCAGCAGACACTCGGCGTACTTGGTGGCCATGCCGAACAGCGCCGCCATCCACATCCAGAACAAGGCACCCGGGCCCCCCAGCTTGATGGCGGTGGCCACCCCGACGATATTGCCGGTGCCGATGGTGGCAGAGAGTGCGGTACAGAGGGCGCCGAAGCTGGAGACATCTCCCTGCTTGCCCTGCCCCTGATCGCGACCAAAAACCAGCCGCAGAGCGAGCGGCAAGCGCACGACCTGAAGCAGACCCAGACGCAGGGTGAGATAGATACCAGTCCCGACCAGCAGGATCAGCAGGGGCGGCCCCCAGATAAAACTATCGATGGCGGTTAACGCCGATTGAATTGATGACATGCATCCTCCTTAAGAAACAGAAATTAAGGAGGAGAAGGATGATCTTCCCATAGGTGTCGCGATCCCCAGAGGCGATCGGATGCGGGCCAAGCCCAGGTACAACCATCCCATCCCCTCTGTCCTTTTGCCTGAGAGTTTCCGGCGCCAGCCTGCCCTTGCGGGTAGTCGTGGTGCCTTGCTCCTTCGGCGCCCGATTTAACGGGTCTCTCCAGAGTATCGTCCAGTAGCAGTCCACACCGGTTGCCCGGTACCTGAAAGATTCACTTCTTCGGTGGATGGTTGCCCATCGCTCTCCTGCTACCTTCATCCGAACTAGTTTGGATTAGGAAGTCGGCATGTTAATCCAAAAAATGTGAGCTGTCTCGCACTTGGCCGCCCCCATTTATATTTTTTTAGTGACCACCAGAACCGCAGCAAGAATGTTAAATGTTAGTTAACTATCAACAAGTTAGGCTCTCACGGATCAAATGTGGCCCAAACGGGAAAAATGGCGGATAGAGAACAGTGATCCCTCTCGTTTCGCCAAGAAAATCTTGCCGACATATCCAATCAAAATGCTTGCACACAGAATCAATAAGCCGATAATCCGCTGCATAACCAAGCACTTTGCCATCAATTTATGCACTGTATTCGGTTGGTCCCACCGGACCGCTCGCCTGACCCGGCCGTCGCCGGTTCAATCGCATATGGCTTGGGCATATCACGCCCCCTAAGGATGACCAAAAGAGAATGAACGAGACCCTGGTTGCAAAAGATGTGGTCGCACAAGATTACCGTCAGCTGGTTGAACAATTCGGCTCCCCCCTGCTGCTGCTCGACAAGGCAGCCGTCCGCAAACAGTATCGGGCCCTGGCCGCCGCCCTGCCCGATGTACGATTGCACTATGCACTCAAACCCCTGCCCCATGAGGCGGTGGTCTCTGTCTTGAAGGAAGAGGGGGCCTGTTTCGATCTGGCCACCAATGGCGAAGTGGATCTGGTGCGCAGTCAGGGGGTTCGCCCGGGACGTTGCATTCATACCCATCCCATCAAGCGCGACAGCGATATCCGTTACGCGCTGGAGTTCGGCTGCACCGTGTTTGTCTACGACAACCCGCTGGAGCTGGAAAAGTTCATTCCCTACAAGGACGAAGTGAAACTGCTGTTGCGGGTCAGCTTCCCCAACCCCGAGACCAAGGTCGATCTCTCCAAAAAGTTCGGCTGCACTCCGGAGCAGGCGCTGCCGCTGCTGCAACTGGCCCACGCCAAGGGGATCAAGGTGATGGGGCTGTCGTTCCACGTCGGCTCCCAAGTACCCCACGCTCGTCGCCATGTGCAGGCCATCGACGCCTGCCGCGAGATCATGGAGCAGGCTTGGGCGCTCGGGCTCAAGCCCTGGGTGCTGGATATCGGCGGCGGTTTCCCGGTCGATTATGAGGGGGGCGAGTTTGATATCGACGGCTTCTGCGCCCCGATCCGCGAAGCGCTGGCCAAGCTGCCCGCTACCGTGCAGAAGATTGCCGAACCGGGCCGCTTTATCAGCGCGCCGGCCATGACTTCGGTTTCAAGCGTGATGGGCAAGGCCCACCGTGGCGACAAGATCTGGTACTACCTGGATGACGGTCTCTACGGCAGCTACAACGGCCAGCTCTATGACCACGTCACCTATCCGGTGAGCACGCCTTATGCCAGTGGCGAGCAGCACAACTCGGTGCTCTCCGGCCCCACCTGCGACAGCGTGGATGTGATCCGCGATGGCATCATGTTGCCGGATCTGGCTATCGGCGAGTTGGTGGTTGGCAAGGTGATGGGCGCCTACACCTGGGCCTCCGCCTCCACCTTCAACTTCTTCCCCAAGGCCAGCATCCTCATTCTGGACAGCAGCCAGAAGGGGCAGAAGCTGGTGGCAGTAGCCTGAGCACACCGCTCGCCAACAGATTCACTGGGCAAAAACAAGAGGGGGAAGCTTGCGCTTCCCCCTCTCTCATTTCACCAACCCCAATCAAATAAACTGACTGGTCAGCAGCCAGCCAGTGTAGGCGACGAAGCAGGTCAGCAGCACGCCCCCCTCCAACCGGTTGATGCGGCCCTGCCCCTTGCGGCCCAGACACATCACCAGCAGCAGCAGGGTCAGCCCCATCATGATGCTCCAGTCACGGGTGAGCACCTCCGGCGCCACATCGAGCGGGTGGATGCCCGCCGCAATCCCCACCACCGCCAGGGTGTTGAACAGGTTGGAGCCGAGCACGTTGCCAAGGGCCAGATCATGCTCGTTCTTGCGAATGGCGATAAGCGAAGAGGCCAGCTCCGGCAGAGAGGTCCCTACCGCGACTATGGTGAGACCAATCACCAGATCGCTGATACCAAGTGCCTGAGCGATGGTCACCGCCCCCCAGACCAGCAGACGGGAAGCACCGATCAGCAGCACCAGCCCGACCACCAGCCAGAAGATAGCGCTCTTGAGGGACATCCCCTCGCTCTCGATATCCTCGGCGGTCTCGGTATCCAGCGCATCTCCCTTGCCATTCATGCCAGCCCAGATGGACCAGCCCATCAGGGCAACGAAGACGGCCCCCAGAATGACCGCATCCATCCGGCCCAGATGACCATCGATCAGCAGGGCGCCGGAGAGCAGGGTAATACCGAGCAGGATCGGGATCTCCTTGCGCACAACCTGAGAGGCCACCGCGATAGGGCTGATCAGTGCCGTCAGACCCAGGATCAGCGCGATATTGGTGATGTTGGAGCCATAGGCATTGCCAAGCGCCAACCCGGGATTGCCCTGTGACGCCGCCAGTGCCGAGACCACCATTTCCGGGGCCGAGGTACCAAAACCGATGATCACCATGCCGATCAGCAGCGGCGGCATCCCCGCATAACGGGCGGTGGCGGCAGCGCCATCGACAAACTTGTCTGCACTCCAGACCAGCAGCGCCAGTCCGGCAATCAGGGCAACAAAAGCCAGGGTCATAGGATCTTCATCTCTTGTTATCTGCAACGAAGCGCCAGCCCAAACGGGCAGGCACCATGGGAAAATGGCGCCAGTGTAGCTGTGCCACCTCCCATTTCAAGGGGAAATCAAACCGTGATTAACATTTCACAGTGCAGCCAGCAGGCTCGCGGCATCGGAGACCTCAAACTTGCCCGGCGCCTCCACAAACAGCTGCTCTACAACACCATCGTTGGCGATCAACGCAAAGCGCTGGGCGCGGATGCCGCCAAAGGCGCCGGTATCCTTGGCCAGGCCCAGCGCCCGGGTCCAGCTGCCATCGCCATCCGCCAGCATGGTGATCGCCTCTGCATTCTGGGCCGTCTGCCAGGCCCGCATCACGAAAGCATCGTTGACCGACAGGCAACAGATGGCATCCACCCCTTTGGCCATAAACTGCTCGGCCAGCACCACATAACCGGGCAGATGAGCATTGGAGCAGGTGGGAGTAAAGGCGCCGGGTACCGCAAACAGCACCACTTTTTTACCGGCGAACAGCGTCTGGCTATCCCGCAGCTGCTTGCCCTCGGCGGTGATAAAGGTAAATTCGCCCGCAGGCAGGGGGTGTCCTACAGCAATCATGATTTCTCGTCCTGAGTCGTGATGGGAAGTCGCCAGTTTATCCCAGAGTGACGATGCCGCCTAACAGCGGCTCTGATCCTGACCATGGATAGCGGCAGGCATTTTCCCCTTGGGCAGACTACTCTTGAGCTGGTTTCACGGCGCCAGGAGGCCCCATGCAACACTATTACGATGGTCTGGAAATTCGTCCCCCCGCCATGCGCGAACAGCAGCAACTGGACCAGCTCAATCATCAGCTTACCCATGTCAGTCAATATTGCGCCGGTTACTCCAGCGCCTATCGCCAGTGCCGCCTCGAGGATCTGGCAGAGCTGGCCACCCTGCCACTGCTCGACAGCAAAGAGCTCTTTGCCGCTCAGCAAGCTCACCCCCCCTTTGCCGGTCTCACCGGCCGTCCGGCCAGTCAGGCGCTGCGGGTATTCTCCTGTCCGGGCCAGCTGGCCATCCCCGAATATGCCGGGGCAGACTGGTGGGGCGCCGCCCGGGCGCTGTTTGCCGCCGGCTTCAAGGCGGGGGAAGTGATGCTCAACGGCCATGACTATCATGCTGGCCCCACCGCCTTTATTTTCGATAACGGCGCCCGCCAGCTGGGGGCTCCCGTGGTGCCCTGCGGGCCCCACGATACCCAGCGCCAGCTGGAGGCGCTGCTGCGCTATCAACCCACCGGCTACGTCGGCCCGCTGGTGACCCTGCTCGACCTGCTGGAAGCGGCCGAGGCAGCGGAGATCCCGAGCGACTCGCTGCGCCGCGCCCTATTGTGCGAAGCCACTCATCCTGAAACCGCGCCGCTGCGCGCCATTCACGGCATTGCGGCCCTCAACTGTCTTGTGTGGCAGGATGTGGGGGTGGTGGCCTACGAGAGTCAGCCCGGTCAGGGCTTTATCGTCAACGAGAGCTGCATCGTCGAGATCATCGATCCCGCCAGCGGCAATCCCGTGAGTGGAGATGAAACGGGCCAGCTGGTGGTGACCCGGCTCGATCTGGAATATCCATTGCTGCGTCTGGCCACCGACTGGCAAGGGCACTGGCTCGCCAAACCGAGCGCTTGCGGGCGCACCAACCAACGCCTCAAGCTGGTGTAGCAGACCAAGTAAATGCACAAAGGCAGACGGGCAGCCATCAGGCTGCCCGTCTTGTCTCTGAACTGGAAAAGAAAATATCTAAAGAGAGACGTTAGCGTCTCGCCTGCCAGGTGGCGATGGCCAGCAGGGAGTCGGGGGTAAATTCGCTGGCACGCTCGGCAATCTCGGCCAGGCTCATCCAGTGCACCGCGCTCACCTCTTCGGCCTGCAACTGCAGCGGCCCCTGATAACGGCAACTGAAGAGGCCACCCCAGACCCGGTAGCCTTCCCCTTCTGCATAAAAGCTGCCAAAGCCCTGCAGTGGAACATCCATAATCCCCAGCTCTTCGGCCAGCTCGCGCCGGGCGGAGCGCTCCATCTCCTCACCGGTGGTGACCACGCCACCGGCGCAGGCATCCAGCATGCCGGGGCAGAAATCCTTGCTGAGGGTGCGTCGCTGCACCAGGATCCGATCCGCGTCGTCGAGCACCAGAATATAGCTGGCACGATGGCAGAGATTCTCCCGCCGCACCTCGGCTCGCTCGGCCACGCCAATCACCCGGTTATTCTCGTCCACCACATCAACCCATTCCACGCACAGGCCCTTTCGTTTGTTCCATTCAAGCCCACAGTATATCGGTGCAGCTCGTTGTCATGGCACTACTTTTTCGGCCGGAACGGCCCTTTTTATGATGCCCGCAGCCAGAGTAAGGATTCACGCAAATCTTTATAAACCGTCATATCAGTGTCATCGACCGACACCATAGTGTGCCCTGTCCAGGGAATCAGGGAACCGTGTGATGAAGGTATTCAAGCAGTTATCCCCACGGCAGATCGCTCGCTACATCAAGAGCTTTCATCGAGGCTATTTTGCCATCGAGTCGCTGGGGACATTTGAATTCAACGCGGGCAGGATCAGCCTCCATGGCCTGACCTGCCGCCAGCGGCTAAGACTGGCTCGCCAGATCAATCTGGCTGTCAGACAACTTGGTCACCGCGACCCCTTGCCGGACATGTGAGTCAAAGGGTCTTGCCCTACTGTCTGTTGTGCATCCATGCTTTGCCCGCCGGCTACTGGCCGCGCGGGCCGTTTTCGATATCGGTAATGATGCCGTTGCGCACCGTCACGAAGCGCATGAACTCGTTCTTGCCGAAGTTGTAGGTCCAGCGTTCACCATATTTGACCTGCACCATGTTGCCAAACTGGTTCTCCTCGTTGCGGTTGAGCTCTTCACGCAACATCGGCTCACCGCACTTGAGCAGCATCTCGGCGGTGGTGTCTCCCTCGGTTATCAAGGCGTTCTTGCAGCGCATGGCATCAGCACTGGCCGGAATGCTCAGCAGCAACAGAGCAAGCCCCGCTACTTTCTTCATCTTCTTGCTCATCGGGTTCTCCTTATCCTCTCTAATGAGTCGCAGTATGCCTGTTCCCGTTTCTGAAAAAACCAGTAAAAAGCGCAAAAGTGCCGCCCTTTTCTGCTCTCCAGCCCGCTGGTCGCGACAAATGCTGTCTATCACATAGCCCAAAAACAAACGGCGACCCGAGGGTCGCCGTTTGCATCAAGCCAGCAGGATCACAGGATGTCCAGCAGCTCGACTTCAAATACCAGTGCAGAGTAAGGCGGGATGGAGCCCGCGCCACGGGCACCGTAGGCCAGATCGTGGGGGATGTAGAGCTTCCACTTGGAACCAACCGGCATCAGCTGCAGCGCTTCAACCCAGCCAGCGATCACGCCGGTCACCGGGAATTCAGCCGGCTGGCCGCGAGCGACGGAGCTGTCGAATACGCCACCGTGGGTAAAGGTTCCGTGGTAGTGCACACGCACGGACTGACCGGCTACCGGAACGGCACCGTTGCCTTCTACCAGCACTTCGTACTGCAGACCGGAGTCGGTCACCTTCACTTCAGCGCGCTTGGCGTTATCAGCCAGGAAGGCTTCGCCGTCAGCAGCAGCGGCCTTGGCGGCGGCTTCCTGCTCTTCTTGCATACGCGCAGTGATCACCTGGAAGGCATCATTGATATCGTCACGGCTGACCGCGAACTCCAGACCATTCAGGGCATCTGCCAGACCTTGTTGCAGGGCCGGGATATCCAGACCGGCGAAGGCTTGCTGCGCCAGCTGATCACCCATGTTGCGGCCGATGCCATAGCTGGCCTTCTGTTCGATAGAGTCGTATTGGGACATTGAGATGTTGCTCCAGATCCATGTAGTAAAGAGGCGGGATAATATCAGACTTTTGGCCGGGGTGCTGCCGGGGGCGCCCCTGATTTCCCCGTCAGTGGGAGGAACTTCACACAAGATGCGGATGAACGCCGCCCAACGGCGGCGATCTGCTTAACCGCGATCCAGCAAGACTCTGACCGCAGCCACCTTGGCGCCATCGGTGATATTGACCCGACCATCATCCGAAGTGCCCATATTCACTCCGTGCGGCACCATGCCACCGCGCCAGCCCATGCCGGACATATGCACTTCGCTCACTCCGGTGAACTCGATGATGGTACGCACATTGTCGGCATTGACCCCGGCCCCCGGCATAAGGCTGGCACGCCCCGCCAGCGCCTGCTGCATTTCTTGCAGGGTTTCCAACCCAGCCAACGCGGTCGGCGCATGGCCCGAGCTCAGAATGCGCTCGCAACCGGCCGCGACTATGGTCTCCAGATCGAGGCGCCAGTCGGAGGAGAGGTCGATGGCGCGATGGAAGGTAACCCCCAACGGGCCTGCTGCATCCACCAGCTGTTTGAGCTTGGCGGCAGGCACCCGCCCCTCCTCATCCAGCAAACCGACCACAACCCCTTGCAGACCGGCAGAGCGGGCCGCCGCGATATCTTGCAGCATCATCTCGAACTCGCCGTCGTTGAAACAAAAATCCCCGGCGCGCGGGCGGATCATGGCATAAACCGGCACTGTGGCATGGCGGGCCGCCTGCTGCATAAAACCGTAGGAGGGGGTCAGGCCGCCCAGACCCAGCGCAGAGCAGAGCTCGATGCGATCCGCCCCGGATTGCTGGGCGGTGAAGAGGGATTCCAGGTTGTCGATACAGATTTCAAGACGGGTCATGAGGACTCCTTTTTCGGGGAGATCAGACCCCACATCTGATCTCATAGATTGAGCAAGGCTGCGCCGCGCACACCACCGGCACCGCCGAAGCGGGCCTGGCGGATCTCGGGCAGGGCGACCCCGGGCAGCAAGTGACCGGGCAGACGCAGCGGCAGCTGTTCATAGAGGGCGGGCAGGCCGCTCAGGCCGCCCCCCAACACCACCACTTCGGGATCAATCACCGAAATGGCGGTGGCAAGCCCGGCGGCCATGATCTCCAGCCAGCAGTCGACCGTCTCGACCGCATGGGGTTCATGGGCCTCGAAGCGTCCCACAATCTGGTGACCCGTGGCGCGCTGGCCATGGAAATGGTGATAGAGACGCTCCAGACCGGTGCCGGAGGCATAGGTTTCAAAACAGACCAGACGGCCACAACCGCAACGGGGACGGGGCAACTCGGGGTACTTCATCAGCATGGTCGCGGGCAAGGGGTAGTGACCAATCTCGCCCGCCAGCCAGTTGCGCCCTTGAATAAGCTTGCCCGCCAGATAAACAGCGCCGCCGATGCCGGTGCCGATGGTGACGCCGAGCGCACTGCCGGCGCCGTCGGCTGCCCCTTGATGCACTTCGGACCAGAGGAAGCAGTTGGCGTCGTTATCCACTTTGACCGGCCGCTCCAGCAGTTCGGCCAGATCTGCGCCCAGATGGCGACCATTGATGGAGGGCAGATTGGCCGCCACTATGCTGTGATCTTGGCTGTTGATGACACCGGGAAAACCGATACCGACCGAGCCCCGTGCGCCGAAGCGGGCATCCGCCTGCTCGACCCGGGAGCGGATCAGCTGCTGCAACCCCTCGTAATCGTTGCCCGGGGTGCTCATGCGCTCCTCGTGGCAGAGGTTCAATGCACCGTCATAGACCGCAAAGGCGATCTTGGTGCCACCGATATCAAAGCCGTAATACATGCCAGCACTCCCTTGTCAGCCCGTGTTTATCCAACTCTGTTTCAAGGGGGACATTGTATTAATTCGCAAAAAAAATAAAGTGACCGAAGGCGAAAAACGGGAGAGTGATCAGAGCAAACGGCTCATTTGTCGCTGCAGGCAGGGCTGCCCGAGGCTTATCAGGGTGCGCTCCTCGCCATCAAAAACGAAGCCACGGCGCAGGTAGAACCCCTCGCCGATGTGGTTGCCATCGAGCAGCCACAATTTGACGCTATGGCAACCGGCGCGGCGCATCTGCATCGCCACCGCCTGCCACAGCCGTTTACCATAACCTTGTCGCCAGTGGTCGGGATGGAGGTAAAAAGCGCGGATCAGGGCATGACTCTGTCCCGCTTCCTGCTGTGGTTGCCAGTAGAGCAGGCCAATCACCACCTCATCGAGACAAAGCAGCATGGGCCTTGGGCCCGGCTCGGCCAAACGGCTCTGCCAAATCTGCAGATGGGCGGTGACGTCCAGCTGCTCCAGCAGGTCGGCACCGAGCACCTGGCCATAGGCAGCGAGCCAGCTGGCTCGCTGCATCACCGTCATGGCGGCGGCATCGTCGCTGCGCGCCATGCGCAGGCTTATGCCTTGCATTGGGGCACCAGACCGTTGGCGCGGGCCTGCTCATAGAGCGGCAGCACTTGCGCCTGTTGCGCCTGCAACTCGGCGATCCGGTTCTCGTTGCTCGGGTGGGTGGAGAGCAGTTGCGGCGGCGTGTTGCCACCGGCGGCGGCACTCATGTTTTGCCACAGGGGGATTGCCTCGGCCGGATTGAACCCGGCGCGCGCCATCAGCTCAAGCCCCAGCCGATCCGCTTCGCTCTCCTGAGTACGGCCGTAGGGCAACATCACCCCCACCTCGACCCCGAGGCCAAGGGCGGCCATGGTGGCGCCGCGATACTCGCTGGTGCCCATGGCAATGTCGGCGGCCGCCAGACCGATCCCCGCCAGCTGGCTACGCGAGAGTCGCTCGTTGGAGTGCTGGGCCAGTACGTGAGTCAACTCGTGACCGATGACGGTCGCCAGCTGATCCTGATTCTTGGCCACCTTGAGCAGGCCGCTGTAGACCCCGATCTTGCCGCCGGGCAGGGCGAAGGCGTTGACCTGTTTGGAGTCAAACACCACCACTTCCCAGTTGGTGATGCCATAGCTGGCCGGCACCTGGGCGGTCACCGCCTTGGCGACACAGGAGACATAGGCGTTGAGTTTGGCATCCTTGCTCACTTTCTCCTGCTTTTTCATCTGCTCGAAGGAGTCGGCGCCCAGCTGGTTCATCTGCTGGGGAGAGTAGAGCAGCATCTGGCTGCGGCCGGTCGGCGACTGGGCGCAGGCGACCAGCAGGGAACTACAGAGGGCTACCAGGCCAAACTTGGTGAGGGACGCAATCATGAAGGGATCCTTTGCCATAACGTTGCCCTATTCTCGGAAATGCCGCCCTGCTGCGCAAGGGAGCCAGCCCCCGGCTGGCGGAAAAATATCCATCCTGCTCTATTAACAAAACTGACAGCCGACAAAAACAAAACGAGCCCGCTTGGGGCTCGTTTTATCAGGGCATGCTGACTGCGGGCAGTTACATGATACCCAGCTTTTTCAGGTCAGCCTGTACCACCTTGGCTGGCACCGGCACGTAGCCATCTTTGGCAACGATGTTCTGGCCTGCTTTGGAGAGCATCATCTTGACGAACTCTTGCTCCATCGGGGAGAGCGGCTTGTTCGGATGCTTGTTCACGTAAACGTACAGGAAGCGTGACAGCGGATACTTGCCGGTGATGGCGTTATCGGAGGTCGCTTCGATGAAGGTCTTGCCATCTTTGGAGAGCGGTACTGCACGCACGCCGGAGGTGACATAACCGATACCGGAGTAGCCGATGCCGTTCAGGGAGGCAGAGACAGACTGCACCACGGAGGCAGAACCCGGCTGCTCGTTCACGCCGCTCTTGAAGTCGCCGTTACACAGGGCGTGCTCCTTGAAGTAACCGTAGGTACCGGATACGGAGTTGCGACCGAACAGTTGCAGATCCTTGCTGGACCAGTTGCCATCCAGACCCAGATCAGACCACTTGGTGGCAGCTTTGGCTTCGCCGCACTTGAGGGTGCTGGAGAAGATGGCGTCGATCTGCGGCATGGTCAGCCCCTTGATGGGGTTGTCCTTGTTGACGAACACCGCCAGGGCATCGACTGCAACGCGGATGGCAGTCGGCTTGTAACCGTAACGCTTCTCGAATGCTTCCTCTTCACCAGCCTTCATGGCACGGCTCATCGGACCGAACTGGGCAACACCTTCGGTCAGGGCAGTCGGGGCGGTAGAAGAACCGGCGGCCTGGATCTGCACGTTGACGTTGGGGTACAAACGCTTAAATTCTTCGGCCCACAGGGTCATCATGTTGGCCAGGGTGTCAGAGCCGACAGAGGACAGGTTGCCCGAAATGCCGCTGGTCGGTGTGTAATCCGGCAGGTCTTTATCCACACCGGCAGCCAGGGCGCTGACAGAAAACAGGGTTGCTGCGGTGAATCCGATTACACCAGCCAGTTTGTTGAGTTTCATCCAATCTCTCCAAAGTTACAGAAGGTCCGTTCTTAAGACGGCGCCAGTATCTGACCTGGCAGTGACAAATTTATGGATTTAATGTGACACTTTAATGACATGGCGACAGATTTGAACAAATGAAAAGAGGGCCCGTTCAAAGGCCCTCTTTTTGCAGCTAACCCATTGCCATAAAAGACTATTTAATCACCACCATACGGCTCGGGATGAGAAAGCTGAAGCGGCTGCCAAGGCCGACCCGGCTCTCGATATCGAGCTGGCAGTCATGATGACTAAGGGCATGCTTGACGATGGCAAGGCCCAAGCCTGAGCCGCCGGTGTGGCGCGAGCGGGCCTTGTCGACCCGATAGAACCGCTCGGTGAGCCGCGCCAGATGCTCGGGGGCAATCCCCTCCCCTTCATCGCTCACGGCAAACAGCGCCATCGCCCCCTGCTTGCGCCACTCCACGGTAATTTTTCGCCCCGCCGGGGTGTAGTGGATGGCGTTATAGACCAGGTTGGAGACGGCACTGCGCAGCTGCTCCTGATCCCCGCGCACCAGCAGATTGGGCTGCACCACAAATTCGATCTGGTGGGCCCGCTCCCCCGAGAGCGCCCGCGCCTCCTGTTCCAGCAGCCCCAGCATGGCAGGCATGTCCACCAGATGGGAGAGATCCACGGTCGGAGCCGCCTCGATACGGGAGAGGGTGAGCAGCTGATTGACCAGATTATCCATCCGGATGGTCTGCTCCATCATCACCCGATGCGCCTTGGCCCACATGGCGGGCGGGGGCGGCTCCTCGGTCATCTCCAGATAGCCCTTGAGCACGGTCAGCGGAGTACGCAGCTCGTGGGAGACGTTGGAAACGAAGTGCTTGCGGGTCTTCTCGAGACTGCGCAAGCGGGTGACATCCCGCACCACCAGCATCGCCTGATCCGAGGCGTAGGGCATGATGCGAAACTCGAGAAACTTCTCCTCGTTGACCGGGGAGTGCATCTCGAGGGGCTCGTCATACGCTCCCTTACCCAGATAGGCGTTAAAGGCCGGATTGCGAATGAGGTTGCCGATATGCTGGCCAGCATCCTCCGGCCAGCGAAAACCGAGCAGTTGCTCCGCCAGCCGGTTGCACCAGAGGATGCTGCCATCGGTGCGAAACACCACGGCGGCATCGGGCAGCGCCTCGGCCCCCTCCCGGAAGCGGCGGATCAGCCCCGCCAGCTCGCGGCGACGGGCACGGTGACGCTGCTGCAGCTTGTAGATACCGTTGAAGATGTACTCCCAGCTGCCATTGCCGCTGGGGGGCACCAGGCTGCGGTCATGCCACAGCCAGTCAGAGAGCCGCTTCTGGAAGCGATAGTGCCAGCCCAGATGCAACACGGCCGCCACCAACAGGCAGAGGGCAAGATGATCAATCAACCAGCCAACCAATGCGAAGGGGGCGTAAAAAAACGCCATTCGCCACAACTGTCGCCGCCAGGCGTAAGGTTGCAACATAACTGCCTCTAGAGACGGGTTGAGAAGCGGTATCCGGCTCCACGCACCGTCTGGATCAATCTGTCGTGCCCTGTCTCTTCAATCGCCTTGCGCAGGCGACGAATATGCACATCCACGGTTCTGTCCTCGACGTACACATTGGTACCCCAGACATTATTGAGCAGCTGTTCACGGCTGTAGACCCGCTCGGGGTGAGTCATGAAGAAGTGAAGCAGCTTGAACTCGGTCGGCCCCATGTCGAGCGCCTTCTCTTCGGCACTGACCCGGTGGGAGACAGGATCGAGTTTCAGCCCCTGCACCTCGATCACCTCGTCTACCGAGGTGGGCGACACGCGGCGCATCACAGCATGGAGGCGAGCGGTCAGCTCCTTGGGCGAGAACGGCTTGGTAATGTAGTCGTCGGCACCGGCCTCCAGACCACGCACCTTGTCCTCCTCTTCACCGCGAGCGGTGAGCATCACCACCGGGATCTGGCGCGTCACCTCATCCTGCTTGAGCTGCTTGATAAACTGGATGCCACTGCCGCCCGGCATCATCCAGTCGAGCACGATGAGTTCGGGGTAGGGTTCGCGCACCTTCGCCAGTCCATCGGCGTAATCTTCCGCTTCAATCGTCTCATATCCCTTCTGCTCCAACACGAAGCAGAGCATTTCGCGGATCGGTGCTTCGTCCTCGACCACCAGAATTCGCTTAGCCATTCCCTTCTCTCTCCTCTGTGAAGATGGGTGCGCCAATTATTAGAATTTTCTGTGACACTTTTATGACTTTATGACAGGCGGGATGATAAACGTTTTCAGATTCAGTTGGCAGCAGTACGTTGCAACAAGTCCCACCGGTTGCCGCTGATATCCTCAAACACCACCACAGTGCCATATGGTTCATCGCGAGGCTGTTCACAAAAATGCACACCGTACGCCTGCATGCGCTGGTAATCCCCCCAGAAATCAGTGGTCTCGAGGAACAGAAATACCCGGCCACCGCCCTGCTGGCCGATGGCGGCCTGCTGCTGCGCATTGGCCGCTTGTGCCAGCAGCAGTGCAGAACCGGAGGCGCCTTTGGGGGCAACCCGCACCCAGCGCTTGCCCGGTTTGCCCGGTTCATCGAGCCGAGTGTCCTCCAGGAGCACAAAGCCAAGTCCCTCGGTAAAAAAGCGAATGGCCTGATCGTAATCAGCCACCAGCAGGGTCAGCGCCCCTATGTGTTGTGACATGGCAGAAAATCCTCAACGGATGAGTCAACGGACGCAATGCCCCGGCAAGGGCGCATCATAGCGGCTGGATGGGCAGGGCTCCAGCCGTCATGTGCGTCTTGAAAACGACCGGTGAGAGGAATCGAAAACTCAGGGCGCCTCACGCAGCGCCCGGTAGAGGGTGGTGCGGCTGATCCCCAGCTGGCGCGCGGCCTCGCTGACGTTGCCGCCGCATGCCGCCAGCGTTTGCTGCACCTGCCGCCGGGTTTGTTCACGCAAGCTGGTCGCCTCCCCCATCGGCAAGGCGCCGGGCTCTGTGGCCACACTGGGCAGATGCAGGTGGGCGGGTTCTATCCAACCCAACCCCTCTGCCAGCACACAGGCCACTTCCAGTGCTTGCTTGAGCTGGCGCACGTTGCCGGGCAGCGGATGGGCCAGCAGCTGTTGCTCCGCATCGCGGGTCAGACGCAGGGTCGGGTCCATCTCCGCCAACAGTCGCTGGATCAGCTCAAGACGCTCAGCGGCAGGCCAACGGCGCAGCGGCATCAGCTGCTGGCGCCAGCCGCAGATCCGGTAATAGAGGTCTTCGCGAAATGCGCCACTCTGCACCATGGCCGCCAGATCCCGGTGGCTGGCACTGACCAACCAGAAATCCACCGCCTCCGGCTTGTGACTGCCAACCGGCGTCACGCTGCGCTCCTGCAATACCCGCAGCAGTCGGGTTTGAGCCTGCAGCGGCAGTTCGCCAATTTCATCGAGCATCAGCATGCCGCCATGGGCTGCACGCAGATAACCCTGACTACCCTGGCTGCGGGCACCGCTGAAGGCCCCGCCCACATAGCCAAACAGCTCGGCTTCCACCAGATCTGCTGGTAACGCGCCACAGTTGACGCACACCAGTGGCTCATCCCGCCGACTCGACGCTCGGTGCAGGGCCCGCACCAGATGCTCCTTGCCGCTGCCGGTCTCCCCCTCGATAAGCAGCGAAATGCCGCGCTCCAGCATCTTGAGCGGCACCTGCTGCGGATGTGGCATCGGGCTTGAGTGACCAGGCAGGACGGCGCGGGAAAAGGTCTCGTCCGCTTCTGGCACCAGCCGTAAGCCACGCCCCTCGCGCAGCAGTTGTCTGCCATCGAAAGGGTGCTGGCCGAGCCAGAGTCGGCCTGCCCGGTTGGCGCCGAGCAGTTCCCCCTCCTCTCCCAGCAACAGGCGAGCGGACCAGAGGCTCTGGGGATCGAGATCCACCAGCCAGCCCGGCTGGCGTGCCAACAGCGCGTTTTCGAGGGTCATGGCCAACAGCCGCACCGTGCCCAGCATGTCGCCATCGTGATGGGCCGCATCGGTGGAGATATCGAGCACCCCCAGCAATTGCCCATCCGGCCCGAGCAACGGGCAAGCGCTACAACTGAGAAAGCTGTGCTGGGCGAAGAAGTGCTGATTGCCGAGCACCTGCACTTCACTCTGCTCGGCCAGCGCGGTACCGATGGCATTGGTGCCCTTGCTCGCCTCACCCCAGCGGGCGCCACTGCGCAAAAAGATACGCTCGGCATGGCGGGCGAACCCCTCATCACCGCTGGCGGCCAGAATGGCCCCCTCAGCGTCACACAACAACAGGCGACAGGGGCGACCCGCCAGCAACTGGGCAAACAGCGGCAGCACAAAGCGCTGGAAGCAGGCGATAAGCGCCCTGTGCTGCTCCTGACGGGCCGACAGCTCCCCATGGGGCAGCAAGTCAAGATCGGCGCTCTGCTGGCGGCTCAGCCCCTGATGCAGGCAACGCTGCCAGGAACGCTGGATCGGACCGGGACCGGGTTGAAGTGACTCACTCATCACGCCTCCTGTTCACAAACAGCACGACTGTCTCGGCCACTGTCCAGAAACGGTACAGTTTTATCGCAATAGCCGTCGTCATTGGTTAACCAAGATACGCTGCCACACCCCATTTGATAACGTTTTTGTAACCTTTTGTCTGCTGGTCAGACCCTTTGGCACGCCCCTTGCGATATCAGCTGGCAACCGGTCTGTCAGCCAGTCCGGTCAGGATCACACACATAAAGGATGATGAGATGATTTATACCGCTCCCGGTCAGGCAGGTGCCCTGGTCAGCTTCAAGTCCCGTTACGACAACTTCATCGGTGGTGAGTGGGTGGCTCCTCGCGCCGGCCGCTACTTTGAAAACATCTCGCCGGTGGATGGCAAAGTATTCTGCGAGGTCGCCCGCTCCGACGCCGCCGATATCGAGCTGGCGCTGGATGCCGCCCACAAGGCGTTCACCAGCTGGAGCAAAACCAGCGTCACCGAGCGCAGCAACCTGCTGCTGCGCATCGCCGATCGCATCGAGCAGAACATCGAACGGCTCGCCATCGCCGAAACCTGGGAGAACGGCAAGGCGGTGCGTGAAACCCTGGCCGCCGACCTGCCGCTGGTGGTGGATCACTTCCGCTACTTCGCTGGCTGCATTCGCGCTCAGGAGGGCTCGGCCGCCGAGCTGGATCAGAACACCGTCAGCTACCACTTCAAGGAGCCCATCGGCGTGGTCGGCCAGATCATCCCGTGGAACTTCCCGCTGCTGATGGCCGCCTGGAAGCTGGCCCCTGTGCTGGCGGCCGGTTGCTGCAGCGTGCTCAAGCCCGCCGAGCAGACCCCGGTCACCATCATGCTGATGATGGATCTCATCAAGGACATCCTGCCCCCCGGCGTAGTCAACGTGGTCAACGGCTTCGGCGCCGAGGCAGGTCAGGCGCTGGCCACCAGCAACCGGATCCAGAAACTGGCCTTTACCGGTTCGACCGAAGTGGGCGCCCATATCCTGCGCTGCGCCGCCGACAAGCTGATCCCCTCCACCGTGGAGCTGGGCGGCAAGTCCCCCAATATCTACTTCGCCGACGTGATGCAGCACGAGAGCAGCTACATCGATAAGGCGGTAGAAGGGATGCTGATGACCTTCTTCAACCAGGGGGAAGTGTGTACCTGCCCCTCCCGCGCGCTAGTGCAAGCCAGCATCTATGACGACTTCATGGACCGAGTGCTGGCCCGTGCCCGCACCATAGTGCAGGGCAACCCCCTCGATACCGCCACTCAGGTGGGTGCGCAGGCGTCTCGCGAGCAGTTCGACAAGATCCTGGGCTACATGGAGATCGGCCGCGGCGAAGGGGCCAAGATGCTGATCGGCGGCGGCCCAGCCAAGGTGAGCGGGCTGGAGGGGGGATTCTACATCCAGCCCACCATCTTCTCCGGCCAGAACAAGATGCGGGTGTTCCAGGAGGAGATCTTCGGGCCGGCGCTCGGGGTCACCACCTTCAAGGACGAGGCCGATGCTCTGGCCATTGCCAACGACACCCAGTACGGGTTGGGGGCAGGCCTGTGGACCCGCGACAGCAATCTGGCCTGGCGCATGGGGCGTGGCATTCAGGCTGGCCGGGTCTGGGTCAACTGCTACCACGCCTACCCGGCACACGCCGCCTTTGGCGGTTACAAAAAGTCGGGGATCGGCCGTGAGACCCACAAGATGATGCTGGACCACTACCAGAACACCAAGAACCTGCTGGTAAGTCACGACATCAACCCGCTCGGCTTCTTCTAGCGCAAGCAGATGTCATCAGAAAGGGCGCCTGCGGGCGCCCTCCTTGTTTTGCTTCATCAGATGACATGTCCGGCAATTTGTTATCGGGCTGACTGTAGGCGATAACGCTGGGGGGAGCAGCCCAGCTCCCGGTTGAACATGGCGATAAAGGCCGAGGTGGAGCCGTAACCGAGCCGCCAGCTGATCTCCTGAATGGGCATGTCGCCCTTGAGCCAGGCCAGTGCCTTGAGCAACCGCAGCCGCGCCCGCCACTGACCGAAGCTCATCCCCAGCTCCCGCAGGCAGCGCCGCGCCAGGGTGCGCTCTGTGGTGTGCAGTTGTCCGGCCCACTGGGCCAGAGTACGGGGATCGGCAGGATCGCTGTGCAACGCCGCCAGCATGGGAGCCAGCAGCTTGTCCTGACTCATCGGCAGGTAGCTCTCCTGACAACGGGTGCGCGCCAGCCGCTCCACCAGCAACTCGGCCTGGCGCTGATCCCACTCATCCGCCATATGGCTCACCCGCCGTTCGCAAAAGTCGCTCAGCAGGGCGCGAATAAGTGGGGTTAGCAGCAGCAATCTGGGCTCTGGCGGCAGCTTGGCCGCCAGCTCGTGGCTGACGTAGATGGAGGTGTAGTCGAGGGTCTGCTCGTTGTAGGAGGTGTGGTCGAGATCCGCCGGTACCCAGATAAGGTAGTCGGCAGGGGCCACCAGTCGCTGATCCCCCAGCTCTATCTCCATGATCCCCAGACTGATCATGTTGAGCTGGCCCCAGGGGTGGGAGTGCAGCACGGTCGCGCTGTCGGCCAGCATCTGCTGGTAACTGAAATAGAGCGGATTCGGAGCGGGCAGAACGACATCTATCGGCTGAAACTGGTGAGTGGCCATCAGCGCCCCTTGTCAGCGAGAGAGAGGAGCAGGCGTGATGCAACGCCCTGTTGGCTCGGTCTCCGGCACAGGCCAAAAGCAGCTATCAGTTGCGGGCTGACGCAGCCCGTGTGGGCCGGAATAAGGTACATCAGAAAGAGTTGTCTTTTCTGCTGGGTCATCTGTCTGTTTTACGCTACTTGATAATATAAAGACAAGGGTAGACTTGGCCCCCTGTTAATAAGGAGCCTCTGATGCGAATCTTTTCCCCTCTTCTCTTTCCGCTGATGGCGGTGCTGATCTGGGCTACCAATACCGTGGTATCCAAGGCGGCCGCCAGCGTGCTCGACCCCGCGGCTATCTCCTTCTATCGCTGGGTGATTGCCGCCCTGGCGCTGACCCCCTTCTGTCTGCCCACCCTCTGGCTGCGACGCAGTGAGGTTCGCCCCTGGCTCGGCAAGCTGCTGGTGCTGGCGGCCCTCGGTATGGTGCTCTACCAGTGTCTGGCCTATTACGCCGCCCACAGCACCTCGGCTACCAATATGGGGGTGATCGGCTCCCTGATTCCGCTGCTCACTCTGCTGCAAGGGGCGCTCTTCTTCGGCCAGCGTCCCGGCAAACAGGCACTGCTCGGCATGAGTCTCTCCCTGTTCGGGGTGCTCTGGCTGCTTGGCAAGGGCGAACCGCTCGCCCTGCTCCATAACGGCATCAACCCGGGGGATGGCATGATGTTGCTGGGCTCCGCCAGCTACGCCCTTTACGGCCTCTTGATCCGCCGCTGGCACCTGCCGTTTGGCCCCTGGCTCAACCTCTACATGCAGATCCTGCTGGCGGTACTGCTGCTGGTGCCGCTCGCTCTCAGTGCCGACTCGATGGCGGTGCCGGCAGAAGGGTGGGGACTGGTGCTCTTCGCCGGGCTCGCCTCCTCTCTGCTGGCGGCTTACTGCTGGATGCGCGGCCTCGCCTGTATGGGGGCAGAGCGCACCTCGGTCTTTATGAACCTGATGCCGCTCTGTACGGCGCTGATAGCCGTCGTCGGCCTGGGTGAACCGATCCATGGCTACCACCTGCTGGGGGGCGGCCTTATTCTGGGGGGCGTGATGATCTCCCAGCTGAAAAAGCGTGTCCCACTGCCGGAACGCAATGCGGCCTGACGGGCAACATGCAAAAAACAACAAGGGAGCCGCTGGCTCCCTTGTTCATTTCTATCGTGTTCTGGCGACGGTGAACCGACTTCACCCCGCCCGGCGCCAGCGGTAGCGCCGCTCCGGCCGCCCCCGCTGACCATAGTTGAGATCCACATCAACCCGGTCTTCCGACTCCAGATACTCCAGATAGCGGCGCGCCGTGGTGCGGCTGAGGGAGAGTCGCAGCGCCACCGTGTCGGTGGAGAAGACGCTCTCCGGCTCACCCGCCAGCAGGTCCAGCACCTGACGCAGGGTGATGCTGTCGATCCCCTTGGGGGTGACGCGCATCTCCTTAATCTGGGAGCGCCCCCCCTTGCCCAGCAGCTTGTCGAGATCTTCCTGCTCCAGCCGACCCCGCTCGCACAGACGGCTGTGCAGTTGCAGGATCTCGTCCAGACTCTGCTGAATACGAAACAGCCGCAATGGTTTGATGACGTAGTCATGAACCCCCAGATTGAGGGCCTGCTGGATGGTCTCCACATCCCGCGAGGCAGTCACCATGATGACATAGGCTTCGCGGTTGTGACTGCGCAGGCGGCTCACCCACTCAAGGCCGGAGCCATCGGGCAGGGAGACATCCACCAGCAGCAGTTGGGGCACCACACCGGCCATCATGGCATCGGCCTGGGCCAGGGTGCCAGCCCGCCCCAGCAGGGAGAAACCGGGTGTCGCCGCCACCAGTTCTGACAAGATGGCACCGATCCGATCGTCATCTTCAATAACAAGCGTGATTATTGGGTCCATGGCTCACATTAATTGGTTTTTATTCAAGTAGATACCAAACAGGGTGGTCTGCTCGGCGGTTCGCCGCCATTCTATCACACCCTCGTGCCGACCCACGGTCTCCTTGACCAGGAACAGACCCACCCCGTGATCGCCGCTCTGACGACTCACCCCGTAATCGAACAGATGATCGGCCAACTCCTCGTCGACCCCCTCGCCGCTATCCTCCACCTCGATCACCAGTCGCCGCCCCACATCGCACAGAGAGAGCAGCACCCGCGGCGGCCGCTGCTGGCGATTGCGCCAGGCCGCCTGCAGGCCGTTGTCCAGCAGGTTGCCAATGAGGGTAATGAGATCGGCCGAGACCGAGGCCGGATACTCCGCCAGCGCCGAATCGGGATCGAGTTCCAGGGTCACCCCCAGCTCGCGGGCCCGGCTGAACTTGCCGAGAATAAGCCCCGCCACCGGCTTGTTGTCGATCAGCCGCAGCAGCTCCTGCAGCATGGTCTGGCACGCTTCGTTCTCCTGCTGGATCAGCTCCACCGCCTGATCCACATGGCCCAGCTGCAACAGGCCGGAGAGGCTGCTCAGCTTGTTGGCGAACTCGTGGCTCTGCATCCGCAGCATCTCGGCATACTGGCGCAGGTGGGTCACCTGCACCCCCAGACTGGCGGCCACCTCCGGACGGCTGAAAATCAGCAGCCGCCCCGGCGCCTTGCCCTGCACCGCCTGCCAGCGGCCGACGAAGGACTCCCCCTGAATGGTGAAGCTCACCTCGCCCCCCTCCTGCTCCAGACAGGGGGCGAGGGGCGGCACCAGCTCCGCCAGCGACTGCCCCTGCAGGGCGTGGCGCCCGGTGACCGGCAGCCGCAGCTGATAGCTGGCGGTGCTGTTGATCATGTTGATGTTGCCGCGGCCATCGAGGGCGATGACCCCTTCGGTGATGTGCTCAAGCACCAGATCCTGCAGGGTGAAGCGGCGCACGATTGCCTCCGGCTCCAGATCGAGCAGGGTCTTGCGCAGCAGGTATTGCACCCAGAGTGCCAACAGCAGGCCGCACCCCAGCACTGCAACGATGGCGCTGATGAGCAGGGCCACCCGCTCCATATAGATGCCCTCCACCTGCTGCATCAGGTAGCCCACCACCACGGCCCCCATGACGCGCCCGTCTCCGCCTACCACCGGGGAAAAGCAGCGGATCGCCGGCCCCATGGTACCCCGATCCTTGGAGCAGTAGCTGCGCCGCTCCTGCAGCGCGGGCCAGATATCCTCGCCGCGAAACTTCTCCCCCACCAGCTCGGGGTTGGGGTGGCTGAGGCGGCGACCATGCTCATCGGTCACCACCATATAGGTGGCATCGGTGCGGTTGCAGACCGCCTCCACATAGTCGCGCAGGGTAGGATCACTCCCCTGACGCAGAGCCTCGACCACCCGGGTGTCCGCCGCCATGACCCGTGCCAGATCGCTCCCCTTATCCTGCAGATTGCTCTCCAGCAGATGGCGGATAAAGAGAGCCAGCAGGCTACCCAGAATGAGGATCAGCAGCAGGGAGAGCCCGAGAGAGAGGGTGACCAACTGGTGGCGAAGTTTCATGCACATACCTTAAAACGTCAGGACGCTGCCCAATAGTGCGGATGCCACCAGGTCTGGTCAATCAAAGGTGCCGGATCGCCGACAAAATCGGCCAATCCTTCCTCGCGGGCGCAGAGCGCCACCGCTCTGGCGACGGCGCGGGCCACCTCTCCCACCTGTTCAATCGGGGGCAGCAGCCGGCCCGCCACCAGCGGATAGGCACCGACCGCCCGCACCGCGGCCAGCAACATGCCATCGCTGATGCGGCGCGCCTTGACGGCGCAGGCTCCGAGACCAATCCCCGGAAAGACATAGACGTTGTTGCACTGGGAGACCACCCGCCGCTCCCCCGCCAACGTCACCGGCGCAAAGGGGCTGCCGGTGGCCAGCAGGGCGCGGCCATCTGTGGCAGCCCATACCTGCTCGGGGGTAGCCTCGGCGCTGCGGGTCGGGTTGGAGAGTGGCAGGATCACCGGCTGATCGCACACCTCCCCCATCGCCTGCAACACCTCGCCAGTAAAGAGGCCGCCCTGACCGCTCACCCCGATCAGCACCGCCGGGCGCACCTGACGGATGGTCTCCAGCAGCGAACTGCTCCCCTCCTCCACGGCACGGGCAAACGGCTGTTGAGCGCGAGTCAAGTTGGGACGATCGGCGCAGACCACCCCGTCCTGATCAAACAGCCAGACGCCGTCGTGACTCCCCGCCAACTGGGCCAACATGGCGGCAATGCCGCAACCGGCAGAGCCCGCCCCGACGATCAGCACCGGGACATCACTGAGGGCGGTCCCCGCCTGTTGCAACCCAGCCAACACGCAGGCAGAAGCCACTGCCGCCGTGCCCTGAATATCGTCGTTGAACATGCAGAGTTCGTCGCGATAACGGGTCAGCAGGTTGGCGGCGTGCTTGCCGGCAAAGTCTTCAAACTGCAGCACCACCTGCGGCCAGCGCTTGCGAATGGCGGCCACCACCTTGTCCATGAAGTGGTAGTAGCTCTCGCCGTCGATGCGCGGGGATTGCCAGCCAAGGTAGGAGTCATCCTCCAGCAGCTCGGGGTTGTTGGTGCCCACATCAACGCAGAGCGGCAGAGTACGCGCCGGGTTGATGCCACCCGCGGCGGAGTAGAGAGCCAGCTTGCCGATACAGATCCCCATGCCGCCGATACCGAGATCGCCAAGCCCCAGCACCCGCTCGCCGTCGGAGATGACGATCACATCCACCTCCTGCTCCACCGACTCGAGAATATCGTCGAGATCGTCCCTGTCATGCCAGGAGAGATAGAGCCCGTGGCTGCGCAGATAGAGATCGCTGTGGCGCTGGCACGCCTCCCCCACCACCGGGGTGTAGATGATCGGCAGCAGCTCCGGCAGGTGGTGGCGCACCAGATCGTAGAAGAGAACAGGATTGTCCTCCTGCAGCTGACGCAGCAGCAGATGCTGGTCAAACGGACTCTGCATGGCGCTGACCAATCGGTAGATCCGGCGCCGCTGCTGGGAGAGGGACTCCTCCTTGTGGGGCATACGCCCCCGCACGCCCTGACGCTTGCGTTCTGCATAGGGCAGGCTGGTGCCCATCATGATGTCGTTCATCTTATGTGTTCCTCAATCCGGTATCAGGCAAGCAGGGAGATAAGGGCGGTGGCCAGGATCAGCATCACGGCGCCGCCGAGGCGAGAGGAGATCTGGGCAAAGGGCATCAGCTTCATCCGCTGGGCCGCCGAGAGCACGGCTACGTCACCGGTGCCGCCCATGTTGGCCATGCAGAGTCCGCCGGTGATGGCCGCCTCGATGGGGTAGAAGCCGATCATCCGGCCCACCAGCGCCGCGCCGAGGGCGCCACCGATTACGGTGACCATGACCAGCACGAAGTAGCTGACTGAGAAGGCGCTGATGAGCTCCGGAATACTGGTATAGGCGACGCCGATCCCCACCAGCAGCGAGGGGGTCAGGTTGCTCACCACAAACTGATACCAGTCGGCCGCCGCCTGCTCATAACGGCGCGGCAGCAGGCCGCTCACCTTGATAAAAGCGACCGCCAAAATCATCAGGGCAAAGGGGTGCATCGGGATAAAGTTGCCAAGCAGGGAGCCCAGCACAAACATGCTGGAGCTGATGAAAAGGCCCATACCCAGACTCTGAAGGGTCGGCGCTTCGGCCTGCTCGTCAGCAATGCTCTGGCTACTTTCCTTGATCATCAGCTTGCCGTTACCGGTCAGGGAGGGGTAACGACGACCGAGCCGCGCCAGCAGGGAGCCCACCAGAATGGCCAGGGTATTGGCGATCACCACCGCCGGCACCATGCGCGACAAGAGATCCGCACTGGACATCTGCATCGGGCCGGAGAGGATCTCCACCAGAGGCACAGCCCCCGCCCCCATGCCACCACCCATGATCGGCAAGCCGATCAGAAGCACCGCATTCTTGAAGCCATACCCCATCAGGGAGCCGACCAGCCCCACGCTCAGCAGTGCCAGCGCGACGCCGCCAAGAATGACCGGCAGATAGCGCATGGCGGCATTTTTCAGCAAAGCGCCGCTCATACCGAACACAGAACCGGTCACCAGACTGGCGATAAAGAAGTTGAGAAAGCCCCCCTCCTTCATGAAGTTGGTGATGACCTGCCCCGCCTGCACCGGCAGCAGCTGATATTCGAACAGGGCGGCGCCGCCAAAGATGGCGAGGATGGTGCCGCCCCCAAGATATTCACGGATTGGCATGATCCGCTCACCCAACTCGGTCAGCAGGGTGCCCAGCACAAACATCAGTGCCAGCGCACCGACCATGCCCAGCGGCAGCGAGCCATTCCAGCCGGAAAAGAGAACACAGGTTGCCAACCCCAGAAATATAAAGAGCGGCATACCGGCAATTTGTTGGCCGCCCATAAAGGCGGCCTTTTCTTGTGTGGTTTGTAGGGGAGAGAGGTTTTTCATTGTTATGTACTCTGCGTGTGATTGTGACCGCTACTTTATTGATCCCCCTCACTCCTGTCGGTTAGCCAGACTGCAAAGCCATATAAAAACATTAAAAACTTAAACATCATGGTGCCGCTAACGTGCGCAGCACAATAGAACACCAGACCATCGATGCCCTGCTCGACCAGGAAATTGGGCGATAAAACGAGCGAGCCCAATGGCGGATATTGGAATGATCAGCAGTAATAACGATGCGATGATCTCTCCCCCTTCGGGGAAATAACAGAGCCAGATGACAAGCTCTGCGACCATTTATCGCCACAGCTCCTGTGAGTGATAATCAGCGGGCAATGTCATCACCATGACGCGAGTGCCACGGCGTGCCACATCAGGGTTTGAGTCGGCGTGCAGGAAGCACGCACGATGAAAAATGGTGAGGAGAAAGATGCAAAAAGGGGAGATTGAAATAGTGATGAGTCAAGCCAGCGAATACCAGAGCACTGGCTTGAACTCACAAGGATCACACATGGTAAGGTCTATTCTGCCAACAGCAATGGAATATTGGCGGGGTCAAAATCATGACTGATATCGGTACTTCTGATAGCGCCTTCCCGATTCACGCCATGGTGTGACTCTGCACCATATTCTCCATCACTCAACAGCGCTTCAATTGCCAGATACACACATCCACTGTCATATCCATCCACAACCCGTTTCCCCCTTGTTTTATAACCCCATCAATATTAGCGGATAAAAAAAGAGCTGCTCGCTGAAGCTGAAAATTTCATGAAAATAATCGCCGGATATCCTCCATTCACGGCGCAATATCCGAAGCGGCAAGAGAGCCTCGAGTGGATCAGCCCCGAAAATAATATCAGGGGCTCGAATGCTGCCAACTCGCACCAGCGAAAGATCCGACCAGAAACATGACCCGCATCACACTATTTACTTAGCCTGCTAAACAAGTATGATAGTTAGCAGGCTAAGTACATTGAGGATGAGAAGATGACGGATCTGGAAAGGTTGCGCGAGCTGTCGCTCGCCGAGCAGATAGCGCGGATGCACCGGCTATGGCGTACTGCCGCCGACCTGGAGCTGGCTCCCCTTGGCCTCACCCATCCCCGCTGGACCGCGCTGTGGAAGCTCTCCCGCATGGGGAACCATGTCAGCCAGAAGACCCTGGCCGAAGCCCTCGAGATAGAGCTCCCATCCCTGATGCGCACCCTGGGCCAGCTGGAAGAGCAGGGACTGATTGAGCGCCACTGCTGCAGTCAGGACAAGCGGGCCCGCATCGTCTGCGTGACCCCGGCTGGCCAGACCCTGCTCGATCAGATCGCCGACCGCATCATGAATATTCGCCGGGAGCTGCTGGGGGGCATCGACGAGCAGACCCTGCAACTGTTTGAAGCCACGGTGCAGCGGATCTCGGCCAACGCCCTCAGCAAAATTGAACAACACCACGACCGACAAGCCGGAGGCGATACAAGCCCTCCCGAGACCGACACAGAGAGAGAATAAGATGACCCCGGATCAACAATTTACCCGCTGGATCAAATGGTCCATGGCGGGCTTTGCCACCCTGTTTGCCTATTTTCTGATAGCCGACCTGCTGATGCCCCTCACACCGCAGGCGATGGCGACCCGGGTGGTCACCAAGCTGGCCCCCCAGGTGAGCGGCAAGGTGATCGAGGTCGCCGTTCACAACAACCAGCAGGTCAAGAAGGGGGATCTGCTGTTCAGGCTGGATCCGGCCCCTTTTGAACTGGCAGTGGAGCAGGCCCGCCTTGCGCTGGCGCAGGCAGAGCAGCAGAACAGTGAACTGGATGCCGCCCTGACCGTCGCCGTTGCCGAGATCAACGCCAAGGAGACTCTGGCCAGCCAGAAGTGGCGCGAGGCTGAGCGGATCGATGCGCTGTACCAACGTCACATGGTTTCGCTGCAACAAAAAGATGAGGCTGACAGCGCCCTGCGCAGCGCCCAGGCCAACCTGCGCGCCAGTCAGGCCAAACTGGCCCAGATCAAGGCCAGTCGTGGCGTGACCGGTGAGGATAATCTGTTGCTGCGCCAGGCCCGCAACAAGCTGGCGCAAGCGCAGCTGGCCCTCTCTTACAGCCAGGTCCACGCGGATCAGGATGGCACCATCACCAACCTGCAGCTCAAGCCGGGCAGTATCGCCAGTGCTGGCAGCCCGCTGCTGGCGCTGGTGTCGGAACAGGTAGATGTCATTGCCGATTTTAGGGAGAAGAGCCTGCGCCATGTTGGCGAGCAAACCCGCGCACTGGTCGCCTTCGATGGCGAACCGGGTCAGCTCTATCCTGCCCGGGTGAGCAGTTTGGATGCCGGGGTGAGTGCCGGTCAGTTTGATGCCAATGGTCGACTGGCCGCGCCGGTGGAGTCTGATCGCTGGGTACGGGATGCCCAGCGGATGCGGCTGCACCTCGAGCTGGAGCAGCTCCCCGACCATCTGCCAGCCGGGGCGCGGGCCACGGTGCAACTGCTGCCGGACAATGCCCTGACTGCCATGCTGGCACGGGGCCAGATCCACCTGCTCAGCCTGCTCCATTATGTCTACTAACCACGCCACTCACCCGTCGGCCAATACTGCCCCAGCACACCCCGCCGGTGGTGCTGCCACCCACCTCTGGTATCGGCCCCTCACCGGCAACGAGCTGCGCCAGTGCCTGCGCATCGCCTTTGGCTGCACCACGGGCTTTCTGCTCTGCAAACTGTTTGGCTGGAATTACGGGGTCTTCTATACGGTTACACCGGTGCTGCTGCTGGGAATGGTGCCGGTGATGAATGGCCATGCCGCACGCCAGCTGATCGCGGCGGCGGTGGTCTGTGGGGTGGAGGTCGGGCTGCTGGGGGGGCTGTTTGGCAGCCATCCGGCGCTGATGACCCCTATCGCCTTTCTGCTGTTTCTCTACCGTTTCGCCGCCATGTCGCGGGGCAGCCTGTTTCTGTTCGGGGCCAACGGGGTGCTGAGCCTCAGCATCATGCTGCACTTTGCCAGCTATCCGCAGACCGACCTCAACGACCTGATCCTCAACAATATCTGGGCGAGCATGCTGTCGGTACTAATCGCCTATCTGATGACCATGCTGATCCCGGATGTGGAGGCCAGACCCAAGCCCGCCTCGGCCCCCAAGGCGCCGCACCGGATGCGCCATGAAGCCCTGCTGGGCGCCACTGTGGCCACCCTGTCGTTTCTGGTATTTCAGGTGTTTGACCTGCGCGACTCCATGTCTGCCCAGGCTACGACCCTGCTGGTGCTGTTCCCCATGCACTGGAACGGCGCCCTCAGTTATGCCCGCAAACGGGCGATGGGCACCTTGCTGGGGGTCACCTTCGGCTTGCTCGGCCAGTTGCTGCTCTATGACTGGTCAGGGCAACTGTTGCTTGTCGCTCCACTGCTGTGGCTCGGCGCCATGTTGTTCAGCCATGCCCACGTCAAGGAGGCTGGTGGCTCCGGGGTCGGCTTTGGCGCCCTCACTACCCTCGGCATCCTGTTTGGCCAGTACCTCACCCCGGGCAACGATCTGGTGTTCAGCGCCCTCTACCGGGTGAGCAGCATACTGTTTGCCATCGTGGTCACCCTGCTGGCCTGCTACCTCGTCCACCGGTTGCTCAATCGCTTCGAGGCAACCCGCTTCGGTTATTGATTTCCTGTTGTAAGCACTGTTGTCAGCCCATGGATGAGCTCTCTTTCGCCCCGTCGCCTGCCGGGGCTTTTTTTCTCGCCCTCGTTTACCTCCCTCACCAATACTCCTGCAACTACAAGTCAGCGCAGAAGTGTGGCTATGCTTGTAAGGCTGCTGTCGATGAGGTGCACACTTATGGTTCCGTTGTTAAAGAAATGGCTGGTTTGTCTGATGCTGTTGGCTACCAGCCCGCTCGGGGCCACCCCGCTTGTCATAGGTGCCGAAGATGACTGGGCCCCCTACTGCGAGCGCGACAAGGACAATGAGGATGACCAGCCCCACGGACTGGCGCCTGAGCTGGTCAAGGCGGTGTTCGCCGCCGAAGGGATCGAGATTGTCTTTCGCACCCTCCCCTTCGCCCGCTGCATGCACGATGCGAAAAGCGGCAAACTTGCGGGGTGCTTCAACGCCACCATCACCGAAGAGAACCGCTACCAGTACCACTGGCACGATACCCCCATGTTCGAGGAGGATCTTGCCATCTTCGCCCTTGCCAGCGACCCGCAACGGGATCTCAAGCTCACCTCGCTGGAGGGCAAGCGGGTGGGCATCACCCTCGGTTACACCTACCCCACCGATTTTATGGAGAACCCCAGGATCACCCGCTTTCAGGCCAAATCCGATGCCCAGATCCTCGAGATGCTGGTACGTGGCCGGGTCGACTACATCCTGATGAACGGCATGCCGGGCTACCTCAAGATCCAGCAAAAACAGCTGACCGGCAAGGTGGTCAAGGTTGGCAAGCTCTCCACCGATGGCTTCTGGCTCGCCTTCTCCCGCCACCACCCTCAAGGGGAAGCGCTCTCCAAACAGTTCGAGCAGGGGCTGCAGAAGATCAAAAACAACGGCATCTATGAGACGCTGATCCGCCAGTTTGAAACCAGACTTGGCCTCTACTGATTGACGATGCCTTCCTGATAGCGCCCCCTCATACTCGCGCGGTATGCCGGACAGCCAGCGACGCACCGAATGGCTGTGCGGATTGCACAATAACGGCAACCTGTTAGGCTCACGCTCGTATGACACCAATGGAGCTGTAATCATGAATAAGGTACATATGATGGCCGCTGGTGCGCTGGCCCTCAGCCTGCTCGCTGGCTGCAATCAGGGCAATACCCTCTCAGTCACTGGTGGCGAACCGGTCAGTTACCAGTGCGAGCAGGGCAAGAAGGTGCAGGTGCGCTACTTCTCCCTCTCCGACGAGAGCCTCAACTTTATCAAGCTGTCACTGCCGGACGGCAAGGATTACACCCTGCCCCAAGCCGTCTCGGCCTCCGGCGCCCGCTATACGGACGAACATGAGGCCGTCTGGTGGAACAAGGGGGATGAGGGCTTTGTCGAACTGCGGGATCAGGATGGCGAGTGGCAGACCGCCTACAACGACTGCAAACAGCAATAAACGTGACCCCGGCCTGGCCGGGGTCTCTGTTTCTCTGGCATCGAAGTGGTGGGGGATCAGTTGATCTCGATTTCGAAGCGGTTGATCACCTCGACCGGAATGGCATCCGGGTTGCCCTCTGCCGGGCTGTAGCGGATCCGCGAGAGGGTCGCCAGCGCGCTCTGCTCCAGCTCGCCGGGGGGCTCGGCCGCCACCACTTCCGGCTTGACCGGCGTGCCGCTGGCGTCGATTTGATAGCGCACTTCCACATACCCCTTGACCGGTTTGGCCGACAGGGCGGGCTCGTCATTGCCAAGCCATGACCACTGCTTCTCCTGAACCCAGTAGCTGGACAACTGCTCGAGAGGGATAGCGATCGGAGCGCGCTCGTGCGCTACCTCCTGATGGGATGAGCACCCCAGCAACAGTGTCACTGCCAGACCTGACCATACTGCGACTTTCCACTTCATGTAACGCTCCTTGTTCTCTGCCGGTGCTTGTTGCCGGACTGCAGGGCGCTCAACGCGGCCCGCTTGGTCAGTCACCCATCCTAACGAAAAAGTATTCGTATGAACATGAACAAAAGGGCCAACCCCGAGAGGTTGGCCCTTTTATCGTCAATAAGCTCACTAACCATCCGCTGGCATCAGCCGCGCTTGTCGCTCACCACCAGCCAGAGCGCATGCACCATGCCCGGCAGACCGCCCATCAGGGTCAGCACTATGTTGATTAAAAAGTGCAGGCTAAAGCCCACCTGGATAAAAGCGCACACAGGGGGCAGGAAAATGGCCAGCAGGATCTTGAGCAGATTGTTCATCTCAGCTCTCCTCTTCATGAATGTCATCAGGATTGGAATGAGCTAACCATAAACATCCCGGACTTCAACTGCAAACCAGACAGGGAATTCGCTCACCCGCATCACGCCAAGCGTTGAGGTCGTGGATCTGCTGATTGCTGCTGCCACGCCAGAGCAGGCCGGGGTCTGCCAACGCCTTTTCAAACTTGCCATCCACCAGCACATCCAGCAGGGCGACCAGCTCGCGCTGGGCCTCTGACAGCTCGCCGAGCCGGTAGCCGGTCCAGCACCAGATATCCTTGCCCGGACACTCGGCGCGCACCCGTTTCACCAGCGCCAGCACGTGGGGCACGTTGGCAGGGTGGAGCGGATCGCCGCCGGAAAGCGACAGACCTCGCCGTTTGATGCGGCTGTCGTTGAGATCCGCAATGATGCGATCGCTCATCGTCTCATCGAACGGCTTGCCGCCATCGAGCCGCCAGGTGCTCTGGTTGTAACAACCCGGGCACTGGTGCTCGCAGCCGGAGACAAACAGGGTAGCACGGGTGCCGGGGCCGTTGATCACATCGACCGGGTAGTATTGGTGGTAGTGCATCGCTTGTTTCCTGCCTCGTTCACTGGACAGCGGCATAACTGTCGCCCTCCAATGAAAATGGCACCTTGAGTCAGGGGCCAGCTCTTCATCGCCTGTGCGCTTACATATGTTTGACGCGGCGCTTCACCTCTTCCTGCTTGCCCGCATTGAAGGGGCGCGCATCCGGGCTGCCGAGGTAGCCGCAGACACGGCGGGTCACCGACACCTTGGCCGGGTCGTGGTTACCGCAGCGCGGGCAGGTAAAGCCCTTGGAGGTGCACTCGAACTCGCCGGTAAAGCCGCAGTCGTAGCACTCGTCGATGGGGGTGTTGGTACCGTAGTAAGGCACCTTGTCATAGCTGTAATCCCAGACGTTTTCGAGCGCTTCCAGGTTGTGCTGGATGTTGGGGTACTCGCCGTAGCAGATGAAGCCACCGCTGGCGATGGGCGGATAGGGCGCCTCGAAGTCCAGCTTGTCGTACGGGTTGACCTGCTTCTCCACATCGAGGTGGAAGCTGTTGGTGTAGTAACCCTTGTCGGTCACGCCGGATACCACGCCAAACTCCTTGGCATCGATGCGGCAGAAGCGGGTGCAGAGGTTCTCGCTCGGGGTGGAGTAGAGGCTGAAGCCGTAGCCAGTCTCCTCTTTCCACTCATCGATGGCCGCCCTGAGACGGGCGATGATGGCGATGGCTTTCTGTTGCAGCTCGGCGCTGTCAAACAGGTGCACCTTGTCACCAAACAGGGCGTTGATGGTCTCGTGAACCCCGATATAACCGAGGGAAATGGAGGCACGACCGTTCTTGAAGATCTCGCTGACGTTGTCGTCCGCCTTCAGCCGCACGCCGCAAGCCCCTTCCATATAGAGGATCGGTGCAACCCGCGCCTTCACCCCGTCCAGACGGGTGATGCGGTACATCAGCGCCTTCTTGGCGACCCGCAGGGAGGCATCGAGACGATCCCAGAAGTCCGCTTCGTCACGGGATTTCAGGGCAATGCGCGGCAGGTTGAGGCTCACCACCCCCAGGTTGTTGCGACCTTCGTGGAGCAGCTCGCCATTCTCCTCGTAGGCACCGAGGAAGGAGCGGCAACCCATGGGGGTCTTGAAGGAGCCGGTCACCTTGACCACCTGGTCGTAGTTGAGGATGTCCGGATACATCCGCTTGGAGGCACACTCCAGCGCCAGCTGCTTGATGTCGTAGTTGGGATCGCCCTGCTTGTGGTTGAGGCCATCCTTGATGGCGAACACCAGTTTCGGGAACACGGCGGTCTTCTTGTTCTTGCCAAGGCCAGCGATACGGTTGCTGAGGATGGCGCGCTGGATCATCCGCGACTCCCAGCTGTCCCCCAGACCAAAGCCGAAGGTGACAAACGGCGTCTGACCGTTGGCGGTGTGCAGGGTGTTGACTTCGTATTCCAACGACTGGAAGGCGTCGTAGCACTCTTTCTCGGTGCGGGCCATGGCGTAGGCTTCTACGTCGGCAATGCCCCACTCTTCGGCCACTTCACGGTGCTTCTGCCAGCTGATGGTCACATAGGGAGCCAGCACTTCATCGATGCGGTTGATGGTGGTACCACCATAGATGTGGCTCGCCACCTGGGCGATGATCTGGGCGGTCACGGCCGTGGCGGTGCTGATGGATTTCGGGGTATCGATCTCCGCATTGCCCATCTTGAAGCCGTGGGTCAGCATCCCCTTCAGGTCGATCAACATGCAGTTGAACATCGGGAAGAAAGGCGAGTAGTCGAGATCGTGGAAGTGCAGATCACCGCTCTCGTGGGCCTGAACCACATCACGGGGCAGCATGTGGCTGGTGGCATAGTGCTTGGCGACGATACCGGCCAGCAAGTCGCGCTGGGTCGGGATCACCTTGGAGTCTTTGTTGGCATTCTCGTTGAGCAAGGCGGCATTGGTCTGCTCAACCAGACCGCGGATCTCCTGCGCCAGACGGCCGCGCGCCTCGCGAGCCTGATCCCTGTCGTGACGATATTCGATATAGGCACGGGCGATGGCCTTGTCGTCGGAAGCCATCAGGTGGTTTTCGACCCGGTTCTGGATCTCGTGGATATCAACTTCACCACGCCCTTCCAGCTCCTGACTCACCGCATTGGCAATGCGGGAGGCGAGTGCCGGATTGGCCTGATTGACCGCTTCCGCCGCTCGGCTGACCGCCTCTGCAATCAGCTGGGCATTGAATGGTGCGCGACATCCGTCACGTTTGATCACAACCGGTTTCATGGATTTTCCCCGTTAAAAGGCCAGGCTTTTGCCTCTGGCTCACCCTTGTTGGGCCCCCCTCCCGGCATCTCGTCCTGGACGCAAATAAATTCAGCCGAGGCTTGACAAGCCTGGGCTGAAGATAGGAGAGGAACAGCTTATACACAGCTTAATAACACAACATATAGGGATTAAAAACGAATGCGTCCCTATATGTGGTGTCTATTAGGCACCAAAGCGAAGCCTCATTTCTTGATCCAGAACAGGTTTTTCAGCGAGCGGGACAGTTCACGACCAACCCAAAAGAGCCCCATTCAAATCCAATCTCAAGCAGGGTGCGGGCTGGCGTCCGATCCGCCCACCCGAAAAAAATCGCCCCCCGCCGCACAGGTTTCGAGATGACAGCGCCAACCAAAACCGCCCATACTGAACAAGAACTCTCTCCCCCTCGACAAGGGACAACCCATGCGCACCTCCCTGCTGTTGCTACTGCTATCCACCCTCTCACTGCCGCTCTGGGCCGCAGACATTCTGGTGATCAGCAGCTACCATCCCGAATACCTGTGGGACCAAAGCTACAACAAAGGGCTGCTCAATGGCTTGCAGGGGGAGCACAAGATCACTCACTTCTACATGGACACCAAACGCCATCCACGGGAGAAGTTCGACGAAATAGCCCAGCAAGCCATCGCCTTTTATCTGAAGAGCAAACCGGATCTGGTAGTACTGGGGGATGACAACGCCATCAACTATCTGGCCAACGAGATCGCCTCGCTGGGTACCCCGGTGGTATTTCTTGGCATGAACGAGAATCCGCGCCTCAAGGGCTTTGTCGGCCACCCCAAGATCACCGGCGTGCTGGAGCGCCCCCTGCTCAAACGCAACATCAGCGAAATAAGCCAGATGATGGGAGGGCTCGACAAGGCACTGGTGCTGTTTGATTCCAGCAATGTGGCCCTCACCGCCATCGAGGATGAATTCAAGACCCAGACCGAGCTGCGGGTCGGCCAGACCCGGATCAACAGCCAGCTGATGGGGGATTACAGCCTATGGCAGGAGGCGGTGCTCAACGCCAAGAAGAACGGCTATCAGGCGATCTTCCTCGGCCTCTACCACACGCTGGTCGATGACAATGGCAAGCATGTGAGCGAAAAGACGGTGCTGGAGTGGACCAGCGCCAACACGCCGGTGCCGATCTTCTGTTTCTGGGAGTTTACCGTCGGCAAGGGGATGGCCATCGGCGGGCTGGTGCTGGACGGCCACGATCAGGGGATACAGGCCGCCAGCCTCATCAACACCATACTGGCGGGCACCCTGCCCCGTACCATCTCCCCGCGCGCGGCCCTGCGCGGCGAATATGTCTTCAGCAAGAGCGAGCTGGCCCGCTGGCAGCTCACCGTGCCCGACAAATGGCGCCACAAGATCCTCTGGCGTGAGTGAGAACCTAAACATCCAGAAAAAAGAACCCGGCACTAAGGCCGGGTTCATAGACATGAATAATTTTTATCCAGCCATGACTCTTTCAAAACGAGCGGTCTTACGTTTAACGTCTTTCTTCATCTGCTCCAACTCTGCTTCACTCTCTTTCAAAGAAAGATAATGAGAACACAACTCGGAACCTAAAAAATCAGACCTGAAAACATCATTAATTTGGCCGTTCAATATACCTTCAATTATTCCTGATTTATGCTTACACTTCTTTCCATAAGAACCAGCAGCACAATCACAATATAAATTTAATACGCCATTACTTTCTTTAACAGTAACGGTGTACACATTACCTTCACTTCCATCAACAGAATACTTAAATTCCATTTTCAGACTCCAGAAGAGAACGCAATTCATCTTCATTGATGATTTTTATACCTAGCTCGGTCGCTTTTTTCAATTTGCTACCAGCCTTATCACCCATAATCAACATATCTGTATTTTTTGACACTGAAGTTTTAGATTCACCACCAAGCTCCTTTAGTTTTGAATTCAATTTATCCCTCGACATGAACGTAAAACTGCCAGTGATTACAAATGACTTACCCGCGATAAAGCTATCTGATTTTTCCGCTGGCTCAGAATCCAATGAATCGTCAACATCCAATAGTGCATGTTTATCAACATAGATCTTGACCGCATCAAGCAAGGGCTTCTTCTCTTTAATACCTTTGACAACTGCATCAATTTTTTGCTTGCTGATACTTGTGCCGGCTGTGGTTGTGATACCAACCAAATCACCATGCTGTAAACCATTGCACAACTGATCCAAAGTTATTTCTTTAGATATAGCTTCAGAGAAAGTCTTAGCAACGCCATCAATATTTAAACCTTCAATGATTTTTGCCATTGAAAATTTTCTTTTATACATTCTGGATATTGATATTCCAGATCTTTCCACACCCATTACATCGGCTAGTTCCATAACCGAATCGCTTACTGAAGCAGCACTAAAATAGTCTGATATTTCCGCATCAATATCTAAACCGATACCATTTATCTGACTAATAATTCCTCTCGGTGCTGACATTATATTATCCAAGCATCCAAGCTCAACAATCAGTCTTTCTGCAACAACTTGACCAACAGATGGAATTCCCAATCCAAATAGAAAGTCGATAGAGGATGTTGTACCAATTTTAGCCTGAATAGCATCAAATGCATTTTTTGCTGAAACTTCAGCAAAACCATCTAATTTTAAAAAATCATCAACACTCAATCTAAATAGATCTGCTGGATGTTTAACTAATCCACCATCTACTAACTGTTCAATGACTTTATCACCAACACCTTCTATATCAACCGCATTACGGCTAACGAAATGTTTGAGAGATTCTTTGACTTGAGCTAGACAATTTAACCCTCCCGTACATTTACGAGTCGCAAGTATTTTTTCGAGTGTTTTGGTTTTTTGTTGGACGATTTTTTTCTCTTGAACAATATCCGAACCACAGACCGGACACTCGGCCGGGAATAAGATCGCGCGGGCGTCGCTTGGGCGCTGCGCCTCCACCACGGCGACGATCTGCGGGATCACATCCCCTGCCCGGCGCACGATCACGGTATCGCCAATCATCACGCCGAGGCGCTCGATCTCGTCGGCGTTGTGCAAGGTGGCGTTGGAGACAGTCACGCCGCCGACAAACACCGGTTTGAGCTTGGCGACCGGGGTCACGGCGCCGGTGCGGCCGACCTGAAACTCGACGTTCTCAAGCAGAGTCATCTCCTCCTGCGCCGGGAACTTGTGGGCGGTCGCCCAGCGCGGGGCGCGGGCCACAAAGCCCAGCTCCTCCTGCAGAGCGATGGCATCCACCTTGTAGACCACGCCGTCGATCTCGTAAGGAAGCTCGCCACGGCGGGCCAGAATGTCGTCGTGGAACGACTGACAACCGGCGGCCCCCTCTTTGAGCTTCACCTCGGGACTAAGCGGCAGCCCCCACTCCTTGAGCTGATGGAGGCGACCAAAGTGAGAGTCACCGAGCAGCTCGCCGCCAACACCGACACCGTAAGCGTAAAAGCTCAGGGGACGGCTGGCGGTGATGCGTGAATCAAGCTGACGCAGGCTGCCGGCGGCGGCGTTGCGCGGGTTGACGAACACCTTCTCGCCTGCGGCCAGTGCCTTGGCGTTCATCGCCTCGAAACCGGCCTTGGGCATAAAGACTTCGCCACGCACCTCCAGCCGATCGGGCCAGCCAGAGCCCCGCAATGCGAGCGGAATGGCCTTGATGGTACGCACATTCTCGGTGATCTCCTCACCGGTGGCGCCATCGCCCCGGGTGGCCGCCTGCACCAGCTGACCATTTACATAGAGCAGGCTCACCGCCAGACCGTCGAGCTTGGGCTCGCAGCAGAAGGTGAAACGCACGTCACGCTTGAGGCGATCGCTCATGCGCTGTTCGAACGCCTGCAACTCTTCGCAGCTAAAGACGTTATCCAGACTGAGCATGGGGATCTCGTGACGCACCTGACTGAACGCCGTCAGCGGCTGACCGCCGACCCGCACGCTGGGGGAAGCCGGGGTTTTCAGCTCGGGGTGGTCAGCCTCCAGCGCGATCAGCTCGCGCATCAGACGGTCGTATTCGGCGTCCGGTACGGTCGGGTTATCCAGCACATAATACTGGTGACCATATTCGGTAAGCAGTTCACACAATTGACGGTGGCGGGAGAGGGTGTCGCTCATGAAAAAGTCTCGAAGTGTGATTGAACATACGGCCGGGGTAGAAACAAAAATGCGGTACCTGGGTACCGCACTTTTTCTTTACTCGACCCGCATGGCGTATTAGTCGCGACTGGCCTCGTAGGCAGCCAGCTCGTGACGGTAACGGGCAATGGTCTCGTCGCTCAGCGGGCTGCGATCCATATCTGTCAGCATGGCATCGAGATCGCTGGCCAGCTGATCGGCAGCCTGCAGCATATCCTCGAAGGCAAACGCGGCATTGCTGCGCAGCGGCAGTTGCATGAACAGGGAGACACCCGGTGTGGTGAACTGTTCCATCCGGTACGGGTTAAAGGTGCCCGGCTTGACCATGTTGATCATGGAGAAGAGCACTTCACCCTTGCCGTTGGGATCTTCGTGACGGTGGAAAATATCCATCTCGCCAAACTTGAAACCCAGCGCCATCAGGGATGAGAGCAGGGTCGCACCTTGCAAGTCGTGACCCGGACGGCCCATCAGGTTGATGACATAGACATCCTGCCAGATCTTCTCGACCGGTTGGGGCGCCATGCGCGGCTCTTCCACCACAGGTGCAGGTGCCACATAGGCCGGCTCTTCATACACAGGCTCGGGAGCCACATGACGGGGCTGCGGCTGATATTCCGGCTCGGGAGCACGCACCGGTTCGGCACGAACGGTGTCAGCGGTACGGACTGTCTCTGCACGGGCACCAAAAGTCGGGGCGGTCGCGTAAGCGGGCTCGACCAGCGGCTCGTCATCCAGCGACTGCATCATGGGATCGCGCTGGGGACGGGAACGGTAGACCGGGGTACGACGATTGACCTGAGCAGGTTTGCGCACCGGCGCGGCGGGCGCCTCGTCGGTCTCCTCGGGCAGTGGTTCGTCGAACGCTTCCTCCTCTTCATAGACAGGAGGTGGCGGAACCGGGCGGGCAGCAGGCTTGCGCACTACGGGCGGCGGCAGATCGTCCTCGTCATCTTCATCATCAAAGGCGGGGACGGCAGGGCGACGACCGAGTTCCGGCTGGCGGCTCTCTTCACTGCGCAGCTTGGGCTCGGCACGACGGCCACCACTGACCACACGTACCTGGCCGATGCCATCGCTGTCGAAGGCGTCGTTATCACGATCCCGCGACTTGGAGTCCATCCGTCCAATCGGTTTCTCTTTGATCGGTGCCTGACGATTCTTTTTGTTGCTCCACAACCCGTGAATGAGCAATGCCGCAATAGCAATACCGCCCAGGGCAACCAAGATGTAACGCAATTCCTGCATTAGCTGCTTCTCTTTCTAGTTTTGCTCAGCCAAAGCGACGGCTTCACCGATATCGACCGACACAATGCGAGAAACCCCGGGCTCTTGCATCGTGACGCCAACCAGCTGCTCAGCCATCTCCATGGAGACCTTATTATGACTGATGTAAACGAACTGTACTGTGCTCGACATCTCTTTGACAAGAGAACAGAAGCGACCGACGTTCACTTCATCGAGCGGTGCATCCACCTCATCCAGCAGACAAAAAGGTGCTGGGTTGAGTCTGAAGATGGCAAAAACCAGCGCAAGCGCGGTTAACGCCTTCTCCCCCCCGGAAAGCAGGGCAATGGTAGCATTCTTCTTACCCGGAGGTCTCGCCATGATGCTCACTCCGGCCTCCAAAAGATCATCGGAGGTAAGCTCAAGCCAGGCACTGCCCCCACCGAACACTTTTGGAAACAGGGATTTTAAATCTTCGTTGACCTTATCGAAAGTGTCCCGGAACCGTATTTGTGTCTCTTTATCAATTCTTTTAATGGCTTGGCTCAAGGTTTCCAGCGCTTGCTCGAGATCCTGGCACTGATTTTCAAGATAGGTTGCCCGGGTTTTCGCCTCTTCGTACTCCTCCAGCGCCGCCAGGTTGATGGCGCCGAGCGCCTCCACTTGCGCCTCCAGGGTCTGGATCTCCTGCCGCAGCTTGCCGCGATCAGCGGCGATCAACACCGCCTGTTCGAGATCTACCAGTCGAACCCCCAGCTCTTCGAACTGCTCGTGCAACCCCTGTCGACGGGTGAGGTTGCGTTCACGCTCAAGGCGCAGGGTTGCCAGCTTCTCCTGCAACGTCACCAGCTGCTTGTGATCGGCACTTCTGGCCTGTTCCAGCTCACCCAACTGGCGCTCCAGCTCCGCAAGCCGTTGATGACAGGCGAGCTGCTGCGCCTCCAGATTGCGCTGCTCGGCCAGCAGGGGCGCCAGATCCGGCACCGCTTCGCTATCCGGCCCTTTCAGCCCGGCCAGCTCCAGCCCGAGCCTTGCCAACTCCTCTTCGCCCAGGGTAATGAGTTGGCGCAGATTGCCCAACTCCAGTTGCAAACGCTGGCAGGTCGCTTGTTGCTGCTCGCGGCGCACACGGGCCTCGTCGACCGCCCGCTCGCAGCGGGTCAGCAGCTCCTGAGCAACCTGCAACCCTTGCGTCAGCGGCTCCCCCTGCTCTTGCAACTCGGCAAGGCGCGCCTCATCGAGTTCCAGTTGTTCACGGACGCTGGCCAGTCGCTCTGCCTCTTCGGCCTGCTCCTGATCGAGCCGGATCAGCTCTTCGCCGAGCTGACCGAGCCGCTGCAACCGCTCCTGCCGCTGACCCTGTTGCAGACTCCAGGCTTCGCGCAGTTGTTGCCATTTCTGCTCTTGCTCGCGCAAGGTTCGCTGCGACAACTCCTGCGCACTGGCAAGCTGGGCACGCCGGGCATCGGCAGCCACAAGTTGCTCGCTCAGCTGTGCCAGCCCCGCGGCAACCTTCTCCTGCTCGGTATGCAACCGCTCACGCTCACCGAGCAGTGCCATGGTGCCGATCGCCGCGCCCTGCCCCAGATCTGCCCAGTTTGGCCCCAGCCAGTCGCCAGCAGGAGTCAGTACCGACTCACCGGCCGCAAGGCTTGGCTGGCGGGCCAATGCGGCCTCCCGGCTCTCGACCAGCCAGATGGCATTGAGGAAGGAGGGAATATGCTCGCCGCCCAGTTGCGCCGCCAGCGTACCGGCAACCGCCGGTTGCGCCGGGCCAATCCAGAGCCCCTCTTGCGCCAGATTACACTCGTCCGCCGGCGTTGCAGTGAGCCAGCGCCCCAGCACCTTGTCGAGTGCCTGTGCCCACTCGGGGGCAACCTGCAGTCGATCCGCCAGGGTCGCCCCCTCCATCTGCTCGCCGAGGATCTGATCCAGGGTCGCCAGCCGCGCCTCCAACTCCCGCTGCAGGCTCAATTGCTGGCCATGCTGCTGCTTGAGTTGTTCATGGGCGTCGACCGCCTGCGCCAGCTGCTCGGTCAGCTCGCCATTGGCAGCCCTCTTCAGCTCCAGCTCACCACTCAGGACATCGAGGGCCGGTTGCAGATCGTCGGCCTCTGTACGGAGGGGGCCCGCGCGTTCATCTTCCAGTTTGAGGCGGGCCAGCCGGGTCTTGGCCTGCAGCTCCTGCAAACCACCCAACCGGGTACGGGTCTGGTTGAGCTGCCCCTGCAACCCGGCCAACTGTTGCTGCCACTGCTGCTGGCGCAGGCGGGCCTGCTCCAGCTGCTCGCTGGCGTGCTGGCGGGCCTCCTGCTGCTCGGTGAGCAACTGCTCACACTGCTCCAGCCGGGCGCTCTCCTGCTCGGCGCGCAATACCCCTTCGGTCAGTTGATCCTGCTGGCTGGCAAGCTGCGCCTTGCGGGTAGCAATCCGCTCGCCCAGCGCCTCTGCACGGGCCTGCCAGTCGCGCCCCAGTTCACTCTGGTGCAGTTGCTGTTGCTCGAGACGGGCGATGGCCTGCCCGCCGAGAAAAATCTGTTGCTGACGGCTCGCCTGCTCGGCTTGCGCCTCTTGTCTGGCGACCGACAGGGTGACGTGGCGCCCCTCATCGGCGGTGCGCTTGGCATCGAGCGCCGCCAGCGCCTGCTCGGCCTGCGCCAGCTCTGTTTTAGCCTCGCCAAGGCGCGTCTCCAGCGCCCACAACTCGGAGCCAATCAGCTCGGCTCGAGCTGCGCGCGAACGACTCTTGAGCTGTTTATAGCGCTCGGCCGTTTCGGCCTGGGCTTTGAGGTGGTCAAGGCGCGAACCCAGCTCGCCGCGAATATCGCCGAGGCGCTCCAGGTTCTCCTGGGTGTGGCGAATGCGCTGCTCGGTCTCGCGGCGCCGCTCCTTGTAGCGGGAGACCCCGGCGGCCTCTTCCATAAAGAGCTTGAGATCGGCCGGACGCGACTCCACCAGTCGGCTGACGGTGCCCTGTTCGATGATTGCGTAGCTGCGGGGGCCAAGACCGGTGCCGAGGAAGAGGTCGGTGACATCCTTGCGGCGGCACTTCTGGCCGTTGATCTGATAGTGGTTGGAGCCGTCGCGCAGCACTTCGCGGCGCACCGAGATCTCGGTAAAGCGGCCAAACTCGCCGGGCACCCGGTTGTGGGGATTGTCGAACACCAGCTCCACCGAGGCGCGCCCGTGCGCACTGCGGTTGATGGAGCCGTTGAAGATGACATCGGTCATGTTCTCGCCGCGCAGATGGCGAGCGGAACTCTCCCCCAGCACCCAGCGCACCGCGTCGATGACGTTGGATTTGCCACAGCCGTTGGGGCCCACCACGGCGGTCATGTCTGCCGACAGTTCGATGCGGGTCGGCTCGACGAACGACTTGAAGCCGGCGAGTTTGATCAGTTTCAGACGCATGGCGACCTGTATCAGTGGCTAAATAAAGAGGATGCGGGCAGGTGACTTTACCAAATCCAGACCCGGCTTTGTTTGTAATATGCAGGCATCATCCCCATTCATGCCCGATTTTTGGTCGCCACGGCACGAAATAAGGAATAGTCGGCGACTTTACCAAATCAAAGGCTTGTTTGTAATATGCTGGCAGTTCTCCCATGCATAGATGGAGCTCACATGAGCCAATCACCCCATATGGTCAAAGATTCAATCAGCGGTGCAGACTATTTCCTGCGCGGGTTTTCCCTTATTCGCCAACCGGGCATCCGCACCTTTGTGCTGATCCCCCTGCTGGTCAACTTCGTGCTGTTTGCCGGGGCCTTCTATGCACTTTTGCTGCAACTGGACGGCCTGTTCGCATGGCTCCATCAGCAGATCCCCGCCTGGCTCGACTGGCTGGACTATCTGCTGTGGCCCATCGCCCTCATCACCATACTGGTGGTCTTCTCCTTTATCTTCAGCTCGGTTGCCAACTGGGTAGCCGCCCCCTTCAACGGCCTGCTGGCGGAGAAGGTGGAGCAGATCCTCACCGGTCAGCCCGCCAATGACAGCGGCATGCTGGATATCGTCAAGGATGTGCCACGCACCTTCGGCCGCGAATGGACCAAGCTGAAGTATTACCTGCCCAAGGCCATTGGCTGCCTGATCCTGTTTCTGATCCCGGTGGTGGGCCAGACCCTGGCGCCGGTGCTCTGGTTCCTGTTCAGCGCCTGGATGATGGCGATCCAGTATGTGGATTATCCGTTCGACAACCACAAGATCGACTTCATCACCATGCGTGACGCCTTGAAGCAACGCCGTGGCAAGTGTCTGAGCTTCGGCGCTTTGGTGACCCTCTTCTCCGCCATTCCGGTGGTGAACCTGTTCGTGATGCCGGTCGCCATCTGTGGTGCCACCGCCATGTGGGTCGATCACTACCGGCAGGAGCAGCTGGGGCGCTAACCCTTGAACATTGATTAGGAAAAGGCACCCGAAACGGTGCCTTTTTCGCATTTAGCATGAATTAAATTAATGCATGCATTCGATAGCTTGTCCCATATGACACGAGTTGGTAGGATTCTGGCCTTTCTCGTTCCCTGGGATATCTCATGTTACATGCACTCTTCTTGGTTGGCTTGGTGGCCGAAGGGATGACCGGCGCGCTGGCCGCGGGTCGGCGACGGATGGATCTGTTTGGTGTAGTGATCATCGCCTCGGCGACGGCCATCGGTGGTGGCACCATTCGCGATGTGCTGCTGGGCCACTATCCGCTGCTCTGGATTGAACATCCGGAATACGTGCTGCTGGTTGCAGCAGCTGCGATGGCGGGTGTGGTCTCCGCCCCCCTGATGCGCTACCTCGGCAAGCTGTTCATGGCCCTCGATGCCCTGGGACTGGTGGTCTTCTCCATCTTCGGTGCGGCCCGGGCACTGGATATGGGCCACGGCGCCGGTATTGCCTGCATCATGGCGGTAGTGACCGGGGTCTTTGGCGGGGTGCTGCGGGATCTGCTCTGCCAGCGGATTCCACTGGTATTTCGTCGCGAGCTCTATGCAGCCATTTCGCTGATCACCGCAGCCCTCTACTGTCTGGCGCTGGATCAGGGCTTGCCGACCGACTGGGCCGCGTTCGGTTCCATCGGGATCGGCTTTGTCCTGCGGCTGCTGGCGGTACGCTTCAAGTGGGGTCTGCCCACCTTCAACTACCAGTACGCGACCCACTGAGTACGCCAGCTTCTGGCGAGGCGGGTTGGATTGTGAGCAACAAAAAAGCGCCCGAGCGGCGCTTTTTTCATGGACGGTCTGCGACTCAGTTAATCCCTTCCGAGCTGAAGAAGGTCGCCTTGTCGGCGATAAAGCGGATCTTGATGTTCTTCCCTTCCCCGCCCCAGAGGCAGCTGGTAGTGCCCAAGGCATCATCACAACGCTCCGCCTTGCCCAGAATGGTGCTGGCCTCGGCGTAACTCATCCCCATCTTCAACTGGTCGTAATTTTCACGGTTGAGCTTGCTGCAACCGGTCAACAACAGGGCGATCAGGCCGCCAATCACTATCTTTTTCATCACTATCTCCTCTCTGGTGGGAAGAGCTTGGCAGCTTGCCAACCCCTTTACCAGCTGCGCACCGGGCCGGTATCGAGGTGAACGAAGTTATCACGGGGATAGTAACCAACCCCACCCACCTTGAGCTGGAGCGCCGCCTTGCGCAGATGGGCCAGCTGTATGCCGGGGATCCGCACATCCACCGCCTGCCCCAGGGTGTGGTAGCTGTGCTTGGCCACGCCGCGGCTCTTGTGGCGCTTCTGACGATTGGTCGCCGGGGCGCGATAGCCGGAGATCAGCTGGATTTCGCTGCGCCGGCCCAGCTTGTGCTGCAACAGAAACAACTGATCAAACAGCTTCTTGTCGATGTTGAACACTTCATTGCGCCGGTAATCGCGGAAGATGTGGTTGAGCTCGGCCAACCCGTCGCTCAGATAGTGGCCATTCTCCCAATAGCTGGCACGCACCCGCTCGCCGGTATTGAGATTGAAGAAACTGAGTTCACGCCCGGTGGTACTGCGGCTGGCCAGTGCAGGGAAGGAGATCAGCGAGCTGCCCAGCAGGCAACCGGCTCCCAGCAACAGGCGACGTCGACTTATCTCTTGTTCCAGCATAAGGGGTTCGTCCATCGCAGATTCAAGCGAAAATAGTTGAATAAGATCACTGACTGAATGTAATACAGGCGCTTGAAACTACCCTCCGGCGGGGGGCCCTGTCAAACCTCAATCACCCATAGAAAAGCCCGGCACAGGCCGGGCTTTTCACTCTGTGGCAGGGATCACAGCAGGCGGCTCTGGAAGCTGACCCGATCAAATCCGTAGATGTCGTTACGCAGTTGCTGGCGACCATTTTCGTCGATCCAGCTGCTCCAGTAGACGGTAAAGACCGGAATAGGCGTGGTGAGCGGCAACCATTTGGTCTGGCTCTCCTTGAGGATATTGGCCACCTTGTCCGGCTGATAGCGGGAGTCCGCCAGCAACAGTTCGGCCAGATCGTCGGCATGCTCCACCCGGATGCAGCCCGAACTGAAGGCGCGCGCCCCCTGCTCGAACAGCGCCTTGCGCGGAGTGGAGTGCAGATAGATGGCGTCATTGTTGGGCAGGTAGAACTTGTAGCGCCCCAGGGCATTGTGATCCCCCGGCTTTTGCCGCAGGCGATAGGGGAAACCGGCGGCCAGCGCCTGATGCCACCCCTCTTCGGTGAACTGGACCGGATTGCCCTCGCTGTCGATCACCTCGAACTGCTCACGACTCAGATAGGCGGGATCACGACCCAGCTTGGGCAGGATGTCCTTGCTCAGGATGGAGCGCGGCACATGCCAGGAGGGATTGAGCACGATGGAGCGAATTTCGCTGGCCAGAATGGGAGTGGCGCGCTGCTCCTTGCCGACGATGACCCGGCTGGTAAACACCTCGTTGCCGGACTCCACCACGCTCAGACGGTAGTCGGGAATATTGACCAGCACGTAGCGGCCACCGGCGAGCTGATCCACCAGATCGCGACGCCACAGGTTACGCAGCAGCAGGCTGGCGCGCACTTGCGGGCCGGTATTGAGCCAGGAGCGGGTCTGACGGCCGATGATGCCGTCCGCGGTGAGACCGTGACGACGCTGGAACTGCTTGATGGCTTGCTCGGTATCACCATCGTAAATCTGATCACCATGGCTCGGGGCGCTGTCGCCCAGCTCGTTGAGCATGGCGCGGATCTGGCCAAGCTCGGCGGAGCTCTCTCCGGCACGCAGGGTTGGCATATCGAGGGTCGGCCACTTGCTGGCCATCGGCATCGCCAGCAGCTTGTGCACTTTGGCCCGCACCGCCTCGTATTCTGCCACCTGGGGGCGCAGGGATTTCACCTGGGTGAGCAGGTCATCATCGCTGGGTTGGGTCACTACAGGGCGGTTCAAATCGAGCTTGAGGGTCTTCATCTGCTCGCGAGAGACCAGATCCATCCCCCGCCAGGCGTGCTGGAAACGACTGAGCTTGGTAAAAATGTCGTCATAGATGGCACCACGCTTGTCTGCAGGGGTGGCCTGCAGGCGCTTCCACAGCGTGAAAAAATCGGGATGCAGCTGGGCAAGCACAGCCTCTTGCAACTGCTGCTCCAGCTCGACACGGGCCTGTTCGGCCTGACTGCCCTGATACCAGTCGTGTCCGGTTTCACTGGCCGCCACCACGACTTGTGCTTCGGTTGCATGTACCGCGCCGGCGGGCAAACATCCCAGCCACACCAGATTGGCAAGGGCCAGCCAATACTTCATCCCCATGGGTACCTCAAAACGGTTTGTTCACTCTGTCGGGCCTGACAAGCAGACCCGATGCTCAGGCCGCTCATGATGCGTGAACGGCCAATACTTTGCTAGCGCCCGGGGGCATAACGCTGCCAGATAATGTCATACGCATCTGTCTCCTTGAACCGCGCCAACGCCTGATTGAATTGTTGCAAGAATTGCGGCGAAAAGCTGCGCTTGCCCAACATAAAGAAGCTCGGCGATTCAGATACCACCATGGGGTGACTGGTGAACAGACCGCTCATCCCCTCCTTGTTAAGGGCGCTGGGGGTAGCCAGCATGTCACCGAGGAAACCGTCGATCCGCCCGCGGGCCAGCTTCTCATAATTTTGCTGGTCGCTCACCGCACTCACCTGTTTGGCATAGCGAGTGAGCAGCGACATCACTTCATCACCATAGAAGTACTCTTTGGTAACGCCGAGGGAGTAACCACTGGCCAGCCAGCTCGCCAGATCCTGTTCGGGATAATGGCTGCCCTTGCGGATCCACAGCAAGGTGCGCCCCGGATTGTAGGAGTCGGAAAACCAGGCATAACGAGCGCGCTCATCATTGATATTCGCCTCCATCGCCATGTCTATCTCGCCATGCTCCATCTCGTGCAGTACCCGCTTCCAGGGCAGCTCCACATAGTTGACCTTGCAGTGCATGGAAGTGAGCACAGCCGTCAGCACCTCGGCGGCATAACCGCGCACCTCTTGCGGTGAGTCGGCTTCGTAATAATGGTAGGGGGGCCAGTTATCGTAACCGACCTGAATGGGCTCGGGACACAGGGCCTTGGCCAATGCCATTGGCGCCCATAATCCAAGCAGCAGACAGCAAGAGATCCACTTCATATGTCATCCTTGACGAATAGGTGAGTCATCATAAATCGCCCCCTGCAAAATGGCGATAGAAGCCAGATGACTATCGCATCCGCTAGAAAATGACGCAGCAAAGCACTGCTATTTGCCAAATACCTTGCCGGAGCACCATTGGCAACCGGCGCCCCGCCAGACCTGTTTAACCGGGAAACAGCAACGTTTGGAACAGGGGTAAAAAGGGGTTAATATGTGACCAAATATTTTTTTGTGATCCACTATGCTTTTTTTGCAATTGGATTAGCATATGCGCGACATCGGCCTACCCATTCTGTCAGGCATAGAGAGTGATATGACGTACAAAAAGTTCGGTTTTTTGACTGCCATTCTGGCGTTAAGCGGTTTTTATCTTTACACCCTCTATCTGGCTGCTCACCCCAACGTGAGCCTGGCCTACAAACTCTATTATCTGGAAGGCAAGACACGCTTCTGGGAACACAACTCCAGCATGACCTATCAGCCTGGTAACGAACTCAATCTGACCAAGCCGAGCCGCTTCCTCTCCAGCGAAGGCTGGGCCAAGAAGCCGAGCGACGAAGGTACCCTGCTCAGCGGTCAGGGCGGTCTCTACTTTGTGCTGCCCAAGCAGGCGGCCAATCCGGATCAGCTGACCGTACAGGCCCGCATCAACAGCCCGGAAGCCGGTGCCCTGTTGAAAGTGGCGCTGGGTCACGACTTCACCACCACGGTGAAACTGGCCAAAGCGGGCATCAACGAAATCCGCCTCAGTCTGCCCGGCGACTCGCTCACGGCAGATCCCAAGCGCCCCAATTTTCTGGCGCTCTCGGCACCTACTCCCATCAATGTGCAGTCGGTACGTTTGACCGTAGCCCAGTGATCCTTGCTCCGAATACCATTTTATAAAAACAACTATCCCAAATAAGGACGTTCTTATGTCGCATCCAGATTTTCGACTCTCTCTGGTCGTTCCCGTTTACAACGAGGAAGAGAGCATCGATGCCTTCATCAACGCGATAGACAACGAACTGGCCCCGCTGAAAGACCAGCTTGAAATTGTATTCGTCAACGATGGCAGCCGTGACCGCACCCGTGAAGTGGTCGAGCAGGCCATCGCCCGTGACCCGCGCGTGACCCTGGTCAACCTGGCACGCAACTTCGGTAAAGAAGCGGCCCTGACCGCCGGTCTGCATCAGGCCAAAGGGGATGCCATCGTGCCGATGGACGTGGATCTGCAAGACCCGCCCGCCCTGATCCTGGAGTTCGTCAAACTGTGGCAGACCGGTGACTATGACACCGTCTACGGCATCCGAGTCGATCGCAGTGCCGATACCCCGATGAAGCGCCTGACTGCCGGTGGCTTCTACCGCTTCTTCAACGCCCTCTCCACCAGCACCAAGCTGCCGGAGAACGCAGGTGACTTCCGCCTGATCGACCGTCGCGTGGTCGAGGCGATCAAGCTGCTGCCGGAGCGCAACCGCTTCATGAAGGGCCTGTTTGCATGGGCCGGTTTCCGTGCCGTTGGCGTCCCCTACGAGCGCCCGGCCCGTCACGCCGGTGAAACCAAATTCAACTACTGGAAACTGTGGAACTTCGCCCTCGACGGTCTGCTCAGCTTCTCCAGCTGGCCGCTGCGGGTCTGGAGCTATGTGGGGGTCAGCGTCTCGCTGGTGGCCTTCCTCTATATCCTGAAAATCATCACCCAGGTGATCTTCTTCGGCATCGACGTACCCGGTTACGCCTCCCTGATGTCCGTAGTGCTGTTCCTCGGCGGTATCCAGCTGCTGTCGCTCGGCATCATCGGCGAGTACATCGGCCGCATGTTCGTGGAAGTGAAACAGCGCCCGGTCTACCTCATTGAAGGGGTCTATGGCCAGTATGCCAAGCAGGATGCGGCCAAACTGCAGAGCGCTGACAGCAACCCGCAAGAGCAGCAGGAGCAAGCGCCTCAATGATCTCCCGCGAGGAATTCTGGCGGCTGGTACGTTTCGGTTTTGTCGGCGGGGGGGCTACCCTCGTCGACCTTGGCACCTCCATCGCACTGTTTCATACCTGGCCCACCATCTCGGAGCACCTGGTTACCACGTTGGCTTTTGCCATCGCGTTCTGGTTCTCCTTCTTTGGTCACCGCTACATCACCTTCCAGAAGCAGGGAGCCGCCAGCAAGTTTCTGCTGGTTGCCCTCTTCTCGCTGGCGGTGCGTAACCTGATCCTGAGCGGCCTGCTGTTTGCGGGACTCTCCGGTCTGCTGCCGGTGGTCATCGCCACCCTGACCGTTACCGTCCTCACTTACGTTCTCTCTCGCGTCTGGGTTTTTGCCTGATGAATGATATGACCAATACTGCCCCGCTAACCGGGGCTGCACTCCCCTATCGCCCGTCACTGCGCATCAGCGGCCGTGACTGGCTGATGATCATCGCCGCCTTCATGCTGAGCCGGGTGGCGCTGTATGGCATGGGCTACTTCGGTGTCCAGCTCTATGGCTCCCCCGACATCGGCCCGCTGCAGGCCTATTGTCAGTTCGACTGCGTCTGGTTCCAGCGCATCATCGAGAACGGCTACGATCTCTACCCGCGCTGGCTGAGCAAGGGCAATGCGGCCAACTGGGCCTTTATGCCGCTCTACCCGATGGTCTCCGGTGCCATCTCCAACCTGTTCAATGTGGAGAGCCTGATCGGCCTCATCATTGTTACCAATATCTCCTTCTTCGCCAGCCTGCCGCTGATGCTGCTGGTGTTGCGTCAGCTCAAGCTGGGGGACGATACCGCCCGCTTCGGCGTCTGGCTGCTCGCCTTCTCCCCCTTCTCCGCCTACTTCGTCTCCGGTTATACCGAGTCGACCTTTATGGCGCTGATGCTGGGGATGTTCCTGTTCGCCTATCGGGAGCAGTGGCTGATGGTGGCCGTGCTGGGGGTCTGTATCTCCGCCACCCGCAACCTGGGGGTGATGATGGTCTTCCCGGTGCTGATCCTGGCGCTGCAGGCTTACGGCTGGCGGGAATTTTTCCGCTTTACCGAGCGCGCTTTCAAGGTGGTGTTCACCCTCTGGATGATCCCGTTTGGCCTGTTCGCCTACATGGTCTACCTCTATCATCTGACCGGCGACGCCTTCGCCTTCAAACACATTCAGGTGGCTTGGGGTCGCTACATGGACAGCCCGCTGGACTGGTGGCTGAGCGGTTTCGAGCTGGGCGGCCGCAAGGCTTACCTCTCCATCATGGTGATCTTCGGCTGGTGCCTGAACGGTTACCTGTTCAGCCAGAAGCGCTGGGCCGAAGCGACCCTGATGTTCATCTGCTGCACCATCCCGCTGATGACCGGCCTCAACGCCATGCCGCGCTACATGTTCGGGCTCTACCCGACCCTGCTGGCCATCATTCTGCTGACCCATCGCTGGCCAGCCATCCGCCCGGCGGTGCTCTGCATCAGCGGCATGGTGGCCTCCTTCATCGCGGTGGCCTTCGTCAACTTCAAGTTCTTCACCGTCTGATGTGACGACAATGCCTGATACACCAAATGCCGGTCACCTGACCGGCATTTTTTATGGCCGCTATTTTTATCGACAGAGCGTCCCTCTCCTCTCCGTCACACTTTCCTCGGCTTGAAAACGTAACCATTTGAACTGATGTCACAAATCGGCATTTTGCCGATCCAAGGCGCGCTTTGCTGCTCCTAGAATGGGCCCTTGTCCGAACTGCCCTGCTCAAGGAATGGCTTATGCGTCGTGCTCATCACTTATCCCCTCTCTGGCTTGCCCTGCTGGCCGCCCCTCTGTTCATCCAACAGGCGATGGCCGCCCCCGAGGTTCGCCTCTATGTGGATGGTCAACCGGTGGCGACCCCGATCGTGCTGGACAAGGGCACGGTGGAGCTGACCCACCCCCTTGACAAGGGGAGCCACCAGATCCGCATCAGCGACGCAGACAACAGTTGCGGTACCAGCTTTGGCCCGAGCGAGAGCAAGCCGCTCCCCTTCGGCACTGCCCAGCCCATGGACAAATGCAGCAAGGATCAGAGCTTTACCCTGCGGGTGATGCTGGCCGGGGAGTATCAGTTCACCTTCAATCCGGATACCCCCAGCCTCAAGGTGCTGCGGGCGACCAAGAAGAGCGAGTTCAAGCGCCAGCCACCACAAGAGCCCTGCATCAGCTGGGATGGCGGCCCGGTCACTGTGTCGCTAAAAGGGGTCTGGCCCGACGGCACCCGACTGCGGGATGCCTACTCGAAACAGGAGGCGGTGGTCAAACAGGGCAAGCTGACCCTGACCCCGAGCAAAGAGAGCGGAGGCCTGCTGCTGCTCGAGCCGGTCAAGGCAGCCAAGCCAGCACCGTTCAGCTGGGATCAGGCGAGCGTCTATTTTCTGCTGACCGATCGCTTCCACAATGGTGACCCCGCCAATGACCACAGTTTCGGCCGCCAGAAGGATGGTCTGGACGAGGTGGCCACCTGGCACGGCGGCGACTTCAAGGGGCTGACCGAGAAGCTCGACTACATCAAGAGCCTCGGCATGAACGCCATCTGGATCACCCCCATGGTGGAGCAGGTGCACGGCTTTATCGGCGGTGGCGAGCAGGGCAACTTCCCTTTCTACGCCTACCACGGCTACTGGGCGCTCGACTTCACCAAAATCGACCCCAACTACGGCGATGAAGAGAGCCTGAAAATCCTGGTGGACGAGGCCCACAAGCGCGGCATGCGGATCATCCTCGACGTGGTGATGAACCACGCCGGCTACGCCACCCTCGCCGACTTGCAGGATCTGGGGCTCACCGAACTGACCCAGAACACAGACAAGCTGCCGACCGTCTGGAACCAGTGGCGCCCGAGCGGCGGCCTCAACTGGCATGGCTACAACCAGTTCATCGACTATCAATCACCAACGTGGAACAAGTGGTGGAGTGGTGACTGGGTGCGCGCCGGTCTGCCCGGCTACCCGCAGCCAGGCACCGACGATGTCACCGGCTCGGTGGCGGGGCTGCCCGACTTTCTGACCGAATCGACCAAACCGGTAGGGCTGCCGCCGTTGCTGGCCGCGAAAAAGGATACCCTCGCCAAGGCGCTGCCCGACGCTACCGTGAGCGACTACCTGATCGCCTGGCACACCGACTGGGTGCGTCGCTTTGGCATCGACGGCTTCCGCGCCGACACCGTCAAGCATCTGGAGCCCGAGGTGTGGGCCAAGCTCAAGCAGGCGGGCACTGCTGCCCTCAAGGAGTGGAAGGCCGCCAACCCGACCAAGAAGCTCGACGATCTGCCCTTCTACATGGTGGGCGAGGTGTGGGATCACGGGGTGGCCAAGGATTTCTGGTATCAGAACGGTTTCGATTCCCTGATCAACTTTGACTATCAGCGCGAGTTCGCCCTGTCACAGGCCCAGTGCATGGCCAGCGCCGAGCCCAACTATGCCAGCTACGCCAGCCGCATCAATCAGGATCCCGAGTTCAACGTGTTGAGCTACATCAGCTCCCACGACACCAAGCTGTTCTTTGGCGACTATCAGGATGTGCCGCTACAGCGCCGGGTCGCCAACAGCTTTATGCTGCTGCCGGGCGGCATCCAGCTCTACTATGGCGACGAGTCAGGCCGGGGGCTCGCCAAGGATGGCGGAGTGTTCGATCAAGGCTTGCGCTCGGACATGAACTGGCAGGAGCTTGCCAGCGGCGACAAGGCCGAGCTGGTCAAGCACTGGCAGCAACTGGGTCAGTTCCGCGCCGCCCATCCGGCCATTGCGGCAGGTAGCCACCAGAAACTCTCGGATGCCCCCTACGCCTTCGTGCGGGAGAAGGGGGATGACAAGGTGGTGGTGGTCTTTGCCGGTCGGCAGAAGTAACCCTTGAGCCACATTGACCAGCAACAGAGAGGGGAGCCACTGACTCCCCTCTCTCGTTTATCTATCTGCCAAGGTTCACTGTGGCTGGCGCGCCGCCGCTGGCCACTGCAACCGCGCCTTGACCAACATCTCTTGCCACAGAGGCCAAGAGAGCAGCGCCTGCTGATAGGCTCCGGCCTGACCGGGCAACAGGATGCCATAGCTGGCCAACCGATAGGCCATCACCGCATAGAAGGCATCGACAATGCCCGCCTCGCCAAAGTAGAAGGGGCACCGCGCCTGCGACCAGATCTCCTGCAAACGGGCCAGCTCACCGACCGCCTCCACCGGGGGATCGATACGGGTTGGCGCCCCAAGAAAGAAGGGGAGCAGAGAACGGATCTGCCGAAATCCCGCGTGCAACTCGGCGCAGAGGCTGCGAGCCAGTGCCCGCTCGGCCAGCGAAACGGGATAGAGCTGGCGGTCGGGACAGAGCTCGTGAACATATTCAGCGATGGCCAGCGAGTCGTGAACCCGCACGCCGTCGTGTTCGAGCCAGGGCACCAGACCGGCCGGTGCCAACCGCTTGAGCCGCGCCAGCGACTTGGCATCCTCCAGATCGAACACCTGCTCCTGCCACGTCAACCCGCTCATGGCGAGCACCAGTGCCGCCCGCATCGCCCAGGTGGAGCCGGTGCCCACCGCCAATACCAAGGAACCCATCTGTTGCCTCCTGCATGTGTTGCCTGCGACCGGCCTGTCTGCCCTTGATGGCAAAACATCCGATGGTCGCTTCACATTTGCGCACCGGCGGGTTTGACCCTCTTGGTGAGCGATGCTAGTTTGATTTTTCAAAACAATCAGTTAGCAACAATGTGAGCCATTAACCGAAATATGGACAGCCAATTTACCATCGTCATCGCAGATGACCACCCCCTGTTTCGGGGCGCCCTTTACCAAGCGGTGCACATGGCCATCAACGACGCTCAATTGCTGGAAGCGGACTCCATCGACAGCCTGACCAGCCTGCTCGGCGAGCACCCCGAGGTCGACCTGTTGCTGCTCGATCTCAAGATGCCCGGAGCCAATGGCTTCGAGGGGCTGGCCCACCTGCGCGGCCAGTATCCCGACCTGCCCATAGTTGTGGTCTCCGCCTCGGAAGATGCGGCCATCATCCAGCAGGTGCTGCGGCTCGGGGCGCTCGGCTTTATTCCCAAATCGGTGCCGATGAAGGAGCTGGTCAACGCCCTCAATACGGTGATCGGGGGGGATAACTGGGTGCCGGAAGGCATCTCGCTCCATCCTGAATCGGAAGATGGCCCCGATTTCGCCAGCAAGCTGGCCAGCCTCACCCCCCAGCAATACAAGGTGCTGATCATGCTGCGCGACGGCAGCCTGAACAAACAGATCGCCTGGGAGCTCAACGTCTCCGAGGCCACCATCAAGGCCCATATCACCGCCATCTTCAGAAAACTGGGGGTCAAGAACCGCACTCAGGCGGTTATCGCCCTGCAACAGCTCGATATCAAGGAGAGCTGAGCCCCGAACGCGGCGACACAGTCCAGATGAGATAGCCAGCCATGCTGGCTATTTGTTGCTCGACAATTAGCACGATCGTACTTTATGCTGCCAGCGTCAACGAGGAGAGAGTGATGAGCAAGGGGCGCCTGACCCGGGAAACCATTTTGCAGACCGCCTTTGAGCAGGCGAGCCAGCAAGGGCTGGAGAGCCTGACCATCGGCTCGCTGGCCAGCGCCTGCGAGATGTCGAAAAGCGGCCTGTTTGCCCACTTTCAATCCCGCGACAATCTGCAGATCGCCGTGCTGGAATACGCCGCCGAGGTGTTTCGGCTGCGGGTGATCCAGCCGGTACGCCAGCAGGAGCACCAGAGCCAGCACGACAAGCTGATCGCCCTGCTGCGTGCCTGGCAGGCTTGGAACCACTGCTTTGCCGGACGCTGCATGTTCCTCGACGCCTGGACCTCGGTGCAGGATGGCCATCAGCAAAAGAGCCAGGTGCAGCAAGCCGCCCGGCAACTGGTGCGCTTCTGGCTCGACTATCTGGCACGTCAGGTGGTGCAGGGGCAGGCCGCTGGTGAGTGGCGACGGGAGATGGATCCCTGGCGCGCCGTTTATCGCCTCTATGGCCTCTATCTGGCGGATCAGGTGTTCAACGATCTCGAACTGTGTCAGGATCCGGCCCGCCACTTCTGGCCCGAAGTGGACGCTCTGCTGAGCAGCTGGCGCTGATGTTTTGGCATCCGTTCAAAACTAATTTTTAAAAACCGACAAAAAAGCACGACCGTTCGCACATAAAAACCACAGGATGACCATGAGCAGCAAGATCTACTTCAACACCCGCCGCTTCAGCCCGAGCAAATGGCTGCTGGGGATAGGCACCCGGTTGCACCACAGACTCGCCCCCACCCATGCCAAGCGTACCGCTAGCAAGTTGCTGCTCACCCCCCAGCGCAACCAGCGGGGTGGCCACGAACCTGCCGGTCTGGTGAAGCAGGCCGTCCATACCAGCGAAGGGGTATTGATGAGCTATCGGCTCGGTCAGGGGCCGCTGTGGCTGCTGATGCACGGCTGGTCAGGCAGAGCTAGCCAGTTCTATCCGCTGATGAGCCATATCGCCGCGCAGGGTTTCACCGCCATTGCCTACGATCATCCGGCCCACGGCCAGAGTGCAGGCAACACAGGCCACCTGCCCCGCTTCGTGCGCGCCTTCGACGAGCTAGCGACCAAGCTGGCCAACGAAGTAGGCCCGCTGCACGGGGTCATCGCCCATAGCATGGGGGGCGCCGTCACCCTCTCCAGCCGTCAGGCGGGTATCGATACCCTGCCGCTGCTGTTGATTTCGCCGGTGCTCGACTATGTGCCCCAGCTCTACGGCATGGTGGCGCGCTCCGGCTACTCCATCCGGTTGTTCGATGCGGTGGTCAAGGAGATTGAGCAAGAGTACCAGCACCCCTTGAGCACGGTCGACCCGCTGGGTCGCCTCGCCAGTCGCAGCGGTGCGGCAATAATCGTGCATGACGAGGAGGACAGATTTGCCCCGCACGGCGATTCCTTGCGGGCCAGTCAGGATGGTCATACCCGGCTGGTAAGCACCCGGGGTCTGGGCCACGGTCGCATTCTTGCCAGTGCCCCGGTATTCGCCGCCTTCGATCAGCTGGCGCGGCCGGAAAATCCTCACCGCGCCCTTTGACATGGGGCCATGAAAAAAACGGGCGAGCGCCCGTTTTTATATTTGATACAGCGCCTTATAGTTAACTTGTCAGTGGGAACATTCTTGTCAGAACACGATAAGGCGCCAGCATATGGCCAGACCCAATACAGCGTTGTTGCTCACCGGTGGCGGTGCCCGCGCCGCCTATCAGGTCGGCGCCCTCAAGGCGATTGCGGAGCTCTACCCGCGCAATCTCGGCATCCCTTTTCCCATCCTTTGCGGCACCTCGGCGGGGGCTATCAATGTCACCGCGCTCGCCTGCTACGCCTCCTGCTTCCATCTGGGGGTGCGCAAGCTGGAGTGGGTCTGGCGCCGTTTCGAGACCCACCACATCTTCGATTTTCACCCGGGGCGCCTGCTGTGGCGGTTGATGTACGAAGGGTCGGCAGGGCTGATCAATCCCCACACCAACCACGCCTTTCACCTCTTTGACAACGCGCCGCTGCACCGCCTGCTGGATCAACTCATCGACTATCACCGCATCGATGACAACATCCTCTACGGCAGTCTGGAGGCGCTGGCCATCACGGCATCGGATTACGATGACGGCCTATCCACCACCTTCTTTCAGGGGCGGGCCGACCACCATCCTTGGGAGCGGGCCAGACGGCGCGGGGTACGCACCGTGCTTACATCTGAGCATCTGCTCGCCTCCTCGGCGTTGCCCTTCGTCTTTCCGGCCACCCGGATCGGCGAGAAGTTCTACGGCGACGGATCCATCCACCAGCTGAGCCCGCTCAGCCCCGCCATCCATCTGGGTGCGGAGCGGATCCTGCTGATCACCCTGGATCCGCCAGCGCACTCGGCACCGACCCATCATCACGGCCATCTCACCAGCTCCAATATTGCCAGCCATCTACTCGATACGGTCTTTACCGACACCCTCAACTCCGATCTGGAGCGGCTGTGGCGCATCAACCAGACTCTGGATCTTATCCCTGAGCGGGAGCGCAATCGCCTCAAGCTGAAGCGGGTGGAGACCTGCGTGCTAAAACCGAGTCAGGATCTCGACACCATCGCACTGGCCTACCTGCGCAAACTGCCGCTAAAGTTGCGCCGCCTGTTGCGGGTGCTGGGCGTGAAGGGGGATGAGACCAGCAGTCTGGCCAGCTTTTTGATGTTCTATCCGGGTTATTGCCAGCAGCTGATCAAGCTGGGCTATCAGGACACCCTGAGGGAGCGGGAGAGAGTCGTCGCCTTCCTCGATATCGAAGGGCTACCAAAAGAGCGTGAGTAAAGGGGGCTGCCGATGAGAGCAAGGGGACTCAGCGCCCCTCCAGCAAACGCTGCTCCGCCTGCTCCATCGCCACCACGGTACCAAACAGGATCAGCCGATCGCCAGCCGCCAGCACCAGCTCGGGTCTGGGTTCCAGACTCTGATCGCCGCGCTGCACCTCCTTGATCCGTACCTCATCAAGCGGCAACTCGCGCACTTCACGGCCTACCGCCCACGCCTGATCGTGCAACAACAACGGATGGAGGCGTTCAAGCAACTGATCTGCCTCCAGATTGCTGGCGCTCTGATCCCCCCAGTAGAAGCCGTGCAGGAAGCGATACTGGCTGCTGCGCTCCAGCTCCATCCGGCGGATCACCCGACCGATGGGGATATCGCAATTGAGCAGCAAGTGGGAGACCAGCATCAGGGCCCCCTCCTGGGATTCAGGGATCACCTCGAAGGCCCCCGCCTGCTTGTACTGCTCCAGAAAGCTGTCATCGCGGGTACGCACCAGCACCTTGAGATCCCCCGCCAGTTCTCGGATCAGTGCCAGCATCGCCTCCACCCGCTTGCGGTCATCGAAGGTGATGATCACCAGCCGCGCCCGCAACAACCCGGCTGCCAGCAGAATATCGCGGCGGCTGGCATCGCCGAAGGCCACCTGCTCCCCCGCCAGCTTGGCCTCGCTCACCCGCTCCGGGTCAAGATCGAGGGCCAGAAAGGGGATCTCCTCGATCTTGAGAAAGCGGGCACAGGTCTGCCCCGCCCGGCCAAAGCCGGCGATGATGACGTGCTGGTTTTTGCTCAGGCCCGACTGTGCCACCTCGGAGCGGGTCAGCAGCGCCGGATCGGTAAGGCTGCGAGCCAGCGAATGGGCCTGGGTCACCAGCCAGGGAGTCATGGCGATGGAGATGATGCCGATGCCGATCAGCAGGGAGACCAGTTGCTGATCCAGCAAGCCGTGGTGCAGCGCCAGTGCCAGCAGCACGAAGCCGAACTCCCCCACCTGACTGAGCATGATACCGGCGGCCATGCTGTCGCGCTTGCGCTCCCCCATCAGCCGCCCGGCCAGCAGCACCAGCAGGGATTTGCACAGCACCAGCAACACCACGCAGATCAGCACCTGCCACCAAGCCCGCGCCACCAGCTCCCACTCCATGGCCATGCCGATGGTGATAAAGAAGAGCCCCATCAACACGTCGCGAAAGGGCTTGATGTCTACCTCAAGCTGATGACGGTAGTGGGACTCCCCCAGCATCATTCCCGCCAGAAATGCCCCCAGCGCCATCGACAGCCCGAGCGAATGGGTCATGTAGGCGGCCAGCAGCGCCACCAGCAGGGCGCTCAGCACGAACAACTCGTCGGAGCGGGCCCGCGCCACCTCGTGAAACAGCAGCGGCAGCAACCACTTGCCCACCGCCAGCAGAGTGAAGAGAGCAAACAGCCCCTTGAGGGTGGCCCAGGCGATCTCGGCGGCCAGCGCACTCCCCTGCACTTCCGGCTGGGCGAGGATGGGGATCATCACCAGCAGGGGCACCACTGCCAGATCCTGAAACAGCAGCACGCTCACCCCCAGCTGGGCGCGGCGGGTATGGAGCTGCTTCTGCTCGCCGAGCTGCTTGATCACCACCGCCGTCGAGGAGAGTGCCAACGTCCCCGCCACCACCAGCGACTGGGCCAGACCCAGCCCCCACCACCAGCCGATGGCGAAAAAGAGCAGTGACGTGAGCAGCACCTGCAACATCCCGACCCCCAGCACCAACCGGCGCATCGCCAGTAGTTTCGGCAGGGAGAACTCCAACCCCAGCGAGAACATCAGAAAGACGATCCCCAGCTCGGCAATGGTCTGCATGATCGACTGGCCGGTGATCACCGCCAGCCCGTGGGGGCCGAGCAAGACGCCGGCAATCAGGTAGGCAAGGATGACCGGCAAGCCGAGGCGCCGGAAAATTGCCACCAGCAGGACGGCGGCGAACAGCAGGATCAACAGGTCGGTGTACAAATTTCCCTCTCCTTTTATCGACTTAAGCTTAGTCAGTCGATCTGGCGGGCAGGAAAGATATATTGGGCATGCCAATTGCAGGGAGGAGACAGTAGTCAGGTGTTACAGGTGGAAGACCATGGAAAATACGTCGTCACTTAATGGCTTTAGCCATGGCATCGAGCAGTGGGTTCGCCAGATGGAGCGGCTCACGCCGTTGCCCAGCGTTGAACGCAACCAGTTGCTCGAGCAGTTGTTGGGGCAGAGCGATCTCGGCGGTCTGCTGACAACTTTTGCCGATCGTGCGGCAAGAATTGTCAGGATCCACGGTCTCTACCTCGATTGTGGCCAGCCCCATGTGCTGATCCAGCACCCGCCGCTGGCCACCCTCAACCTGCACAACTATCCGTTCGAGCTGCGCGGCCAGCACGGCCAGCTGCTCGGCCAGCTCCACTACGAGCTGGAACATCCGCTGAGCGGCAGTCAGCAACGGGTACTGATGCAATACCATCAGCTGCTCTGCCTGCTGCTCCCCCTCTATCTGCGGCTGGAAAAACTGGATCAGCTGGTCCGGCTCGATCACCTGACCGGCCTTGGCAACCGCTCCTACTTTGACGAGGCCATCGGCCGCGCCATCGAACAGCACAGCCGCGAGCCCCACGGTCTGGTGCTGGTGCTGCTGGATCTCGATCGCTTCAAGCAGATCAATGACACCTGGGGCCATCCGGTGGGGGATCTGGTGCTGAGTCGCTTCGCCCAGCTGCTCAAGGGGTGTATCCGCAGCACGGATCAAGCCTTCCGGCTCGGGGGAGATGAATTTGCCCTGCTGCTGCAACCGGCCGAACCCGAGGCGTGGCGCCCGGTCTGGCTGCGACTGCAGCATATGTTGATGACCAATAAGGAGCTCAGCACCTTCTCGGTCGGATGCAGCCTTGGCGCCGCCAGCTGGCAATCCGGGGTCGATGTGCCGAGCCTCTACGAGGCGGCCGACAGTCACCTCTACGCCCGCAAAAAAGCCGGCAAGGCCAGCCCTAACGAATAATCGCGAACTCTTCTTTGCTCCGGCACATGCGCACCATGTGACCGGAGCTTCTTTTTTTGGGGCTAACTCCCTCTCACGCCGAGACCTCCTCAGGCAAGATCCTGCTCGGGCAAAACCGGGGCTGCACCGCTCCCCTGCCAGTGGCACACCAACCCGGCCCCCTGCGCCATAAAACCGTCGCAGACAAAGAGTCCCACCACCGCCGCCGCCTGCTCGCCATAGTAGAGGATGGGGATGCGCCCCCGTTGCCACGAAGGCACGCCATACTCCTGCAGCAACTTCTTCATCCGCCGACTACCGCTTCGCCCCACCGGTTTGAGGGGGATCCCGGGCGCTACCTGAAAACGCACCGAGAGCGGCTCATCCGCTTGGGGGGAACGCAACAGATCCTCGCCGTGCTCCGCCATGCGCACCACCAGCTCACCCAACCCGTCCGGCAGGGTCAGCGGCTCACCCACTGTGACCGGCAACACCTGATGGCAAGGTTGCAGATCAGGGCTCACCAGATAGAGTCGCTCCTGAAAACGGCGGCAGCTCTGGCGCCCCCAGTTGAGCTGGGGATTGGCATCGCCGCGCGCCAGCGCTACCTCCTGCCAGAGCCGGGCAAGCTGCTCACGGGATGGCATCTCCCCCCCCTGACGGCGGATCCAGTAGCGCAGCAGGTTGTTGCGCCGGGTGGGTGAAAGGGCGTGCAGCGGGCCGATATGGAGCGCCTCCCCCTCGCCCGCCAGCTGCCAGTCGCTCTCGGCAAGCTCCTCCAACAGCGCCTCCTGCTCGGCGCACAGGGCCATGCTGCGCGCCGCGGTCTGGGCCATGGCGGGCCAGCGCGCCTTGAGCTGGGGGATAAGCGTCTGGCGCAAAAAGTTGCGGTCATAACTCACGTCCAGATTGCTCTCATCCTCCACCCAGCCAAAGGGGAGGCTCGCTGCCGCCCCGGCCAGCTCGGCGCGACTCATATCGAGCAGCGGCCGCAGCAACAGGCCGCCAGCAAAGGGCTGGCTTGGCAAGATCCCCGCCAGGCCGCGCAGGCCGGCGCCGCGCTTGAGGGCCAGCAGCAGGGTCTCCAGCTGATCGTCCTGATGGTGGGCGGTGAGCAGCCACTCCCCCTCCGTCATGTGCGCCATCAGCTGCTGGTAGCGCGCCGTGCGCGCCTGCGCCTCCAGACTCTCGCCATTGCCGCGGGCCAGAGTCACCCGCTCGACCAGCAGTTCAACCGCCAATTGCTGACACACGGCTTCACAATGAGCGACCCACTCATCGGCATGGGGACTGAGGCCGTGGTGCACGTGCAGGGCGCGAAGCGGCAGGCTGTGCTCGCGGGCATACTGCGCCGCCAGTACCAGCAGCAGAGTGGAGTCGAGGCCGCCACTGAAGGCCACCAGCAGACCAGTGGAACCTTCCGGCGCTGGCATAGTCAGACAAAAGCGAGAATAAAGATGAGAAATCATAGGCTTCCCCAAAACGGACCGGCCGATCTTAGCAGAGTCGGGCTTATCAAGCTGCAACCCTGCTGCTAGAGTGAGGCTCGCCCGCCCTCTCCACCAGGCTGGCCGCAAAGCGGTCGCACAACCGGTTGGAGCAAGGAAGATGGGCAGGGAAGCAAACAATCCGAATTGGAATCAAACAAGATGAACAATAAGAAAAGCTTACTGGCCGGCCTGATTGGACTGGCCCTGCTGGCTGGCTGCAGTCAGGCACCGCAAGAATCCCCCAAACACTCCGGGCTGGCGCTGGCCAATATGGACACCCAGGTCAAACCCGGCGATGACTTCTTCCGTTACGTCAATGGCAAGTGGCTCGCCACCGCCAAGATCCCCGACGATCGCCCCGCCGATGGCGCCTTCTACATGCTGCGGGACAAATCCCTCGCCGATGTGCGGGTGCTGGTCGAGGGGCTGGCCAAGCAGGAGGCCGCCACCGGCACGCCGACCCAGCAGATCCGCGATCTCTACGCCAGCTATCTGGATCAGGCAGGCCGTGACGCCAAGGGGCTCACCCCGCTGGCACCGGCGCTGGCCGATATCGACCGGATCGGTGATCAGGCAGCACTGGCCCGCGCCTTTGCCCAAAGTGGCCGCATGGGCGGCGGCGCGCCGTTTGGCATCTGGATCGACGCCGATGCCAAGTCCCCCGACCGCTATGCGGTCTACCTCTATCAGGGGGGACTGGGGCTGCCGGATCGGGACTACTACCTCAAGCAGGATCCCGAGAGTCAGGCCCTGCGCCAGAAGTACCAGCAGCACATCGCCGCCATGCTGAGCCGCCTCGGTGAGTCTGACCCGAGCGGCAAGGCCAAGCGGATTCTGGCCCTCGAAACCCGGCTCGCCACCATCCAGTGGGACAACGTCGCCCTGCGGGATCGGGAGAAGAACTACAACAAGCGCCCCGCCAGCGAACTGGCACGGCTCGCCCCCCATCTCGACTGGCAGGCTTATCTCAATGCCGCGGGCATTGCTGGCCAGCCGGAGCTCATCATCGGTCAGCCGACCTATCTGAGCGCGCTGGATCAGGTGATGGCCCAGACCCCCATCGCCGATTGGCAGGCCTACCTCAAGTGGCAACTGCTGACCGACTACGCCCCCTATCTCGACAGCGAGACCGACCGGGCCAACTTCGCCTTCTACGGCACCACATTGAGCGGCACGCCCAAGCAGCGCGCCAGCTGGGAGCGGGCGCTCGGGGTGCTGAACGATCATCTGGGTGAAGCGGTCGGCCAGCTCTATGTGGCCCGCTACTTCCCGCCAGCGGCCAAGGAGCGGATGGAGCAGCTGGTGGAGAACCTGCGCACCGCCTACGGCCAGAGCATCAAGGAGCTCGACTGGATGTCGCCCGAGACCAAGGCGCAGGCCCTCGAGAAGCTGGCCAAGTTCCGCCCCAAGATCGGCTACCCCGACAAGTGGAAGGATTACAGCGCCATCACCATCAAACCGGATGATCTGGTGGGCAACCTGCAACGCTCGCAAGCCTTTGAATACGCAGACAGTCTGGCGCGCCTCGGCAAGCCGGTCGACCGGGACGAATGGCACATGTCGCCGCAGACGGTGAACGCCTACTACAACCCGAGCAACAACGAGATCGTCTTCCCGGCGGCCATTTTGCAGCCCCCCTTCTTCGACATGACGGCGGATGATGCGGTCAACTACGGCGCCATCGGCGGGGTCATTGGTCACGAGATGGGCCACGGTTTTGATGATCAGGGGGCCAAATCCGACGGTGACGGCATGATGCGCGACTGGTGGACGCCGCAAGATCTCAAGGAGTTTCGCTTTCGCACCAGCCGTCTGGTGGCCCAGTACAACCGCTTCGAGCCCATCAACGGCCAGTTCGTCAACGGCCAGTTCACCCTGGGGGAGAACATCGGCGATCTGGGTGGTCTCACCATCGCCCACAAGGCCTATGAGCTGTCACTGGATGGCAAGGAGGCGCCGGTGCTGGATGGCTTCACCGGCGAACAGCGCTTCTTCCTCGGCTGGGCGCAGGTGTGGAAGGGGATGTATCGCCCCGAGCTGATGCAGATGCTGCTGCGCTCCGACCCCCACTCGCCCCCCGAGTACCGGGTCAACGGCGTGGTGCCGAACATTCCCGCCTTCTACGAAGCATTCAACATCCAGCCGGGGGACAAGCTCTATCTGCCGCCCCAGAAGCGGGTGAAGATCTGGTAGCAACATCACGGCGGGCTCCCCGGGAGCCCGCACTCAAGAGACAGCAAGAGGTTGCAAGATGAACAAAGCATTGATGATGGCAGGGCTGCTGACCCTGCCGCTGGCGGCACAAGCACAAGCCGAAGAGGGATTTAGCAAGCAACTGACCCTCCCCTCCGGGCAGGTGATCCGGGTGGCGCAGGGGGCCGGTGAGCCCGCCTCCATCGGCAGCTATGACGTGCGGCTCTATTCGGGCCAGAACGCCCAATTTCCACTGGATGAGTTTCAGGATGGCAAGGTGATGGCTCGCAACGGCTTTATCCGGGAGCTGAAACTGGTCGACTTGAATGGCGACAAGCAGCCCGAGCTGGTGGTCATCATCGAGAGCGCCGGTAGCGGCAGCTATCAGGATGCCGATGCCTACACCGTCAGCCCGCAGGGGGAGCTGGAGATCTTCAACCAGGTCAAGGAGCTGGAGCCCAAAGAGGATGTGGTCAAGGCGCTCAAAAGCCCGCAGGACTAAGCCCTCTCCCCGAATCTGTGTCTAGTCCTGAAATAGGTTTACACATTTTCAACTAGCATTTCTCTACTCAGAACCCCCTATGTACCGCATCGGGGGTTCTGTATTTCAACGCATGATGCGGCCGCTCCGCGTTGTAAATATCCACTGCTTCACGCACCATTTCCCGCGCTTGCGTCAAATCCTGCGGGCTTTGCAGCAATAACTCTCCTTTCAAAATCCCGTTCACCCGCTCCGCCAACGCATTCTGGTAACAGTCATACCCATCCGTCATCGAGCACTTCACCCCGTACCGTTCATGTAATGACTGATACAGCCCCGAGCAATACTGCACGCCGCGGTCTGAGTGATGGATTAGCTCCCCGCTGCCACGCCGTTGCTTCAGCGCTTTCTTGAACGCCATTGCCACCGATTCGGCATGCATTCCTTCGTGCACGTGATGGCCCACTATCTTGCGTGAGTACGCATCCGTCACCAG
>NZ_JBGLRB010000014.1:0-125499 GCF_041402305.1 Aeromonas sp. S12(2024) | reverse complement strand
GGAAGTCGAGAGCTTGAGCGATACGCATAAAAAATCCGAAACCAATCAACAGGTTTCGGATTTTCACACAACAGAAGGATCGGTCAATGGATCCTTAACTGATCGGCATTAAGCCATGATGGCTCCCCCTTTCTCGTTCTGGCTGACCGTATTTCTGGTTACGCCTTGGCTGTGCTCATCTTGGCCTTGACTGCGCCAATTACCATGGGCAACAGGGAGATACCGATGATGCCGAAGATCAGCAGGGTAAAGTTGTGACGCACCACCGGCAGATTGCCAAAGAAGTGACCGGCATAAACGAAGGAGAGTACCCACAGCAGGCCGCCAACCAGGTTGAACGCCAGGAAGCGCGGATAGGTCATGGCCCCCATCCCTGCCACGAACGGCGCAAAGGTACGCACGATGGGCAGGAAGCGGGTGATGATGATGGTCTTGCCACCATGCTTGGCATAGAAGGCGTGGGTCTTCTCCAGATAATCCCGGCGGAAGATTTTGGAGTCCGGGTTGCGGAACAGCTGCTCGCCGAAGAAGTGCCCAATGGTGTAGTTGACCACGTTGCCCAGCACGGCAGCGATGATCAGCACGGCCGCCAGGGTATGGACGTCCAGCACGCTGCCCACGGTAAGCGCACCGGCGGCAAACAGCAGGGAGTCACCCGGCAGGAACGGCGTCACTACCAACCCGGTTTCACAGAAGATGATCAGAAACAGGATGGCATAAACCCAGACGCCATAGTTCTCGAACAGCTCTTTCAAATGCACGTCAACGTGCAGGATAAAGTCGATTGCAAAGAGGATCAGATCCATTTTTTCCATACCCATAAAGTGAACGGCGTGGAGTCTACGCCAATGCCATTCGGGCGACAATCACCGGCCAGCCTCTTTTTCATCCTGCAGAGCCCACCTTCAAATGAAACCGTTTTTCCGCTTCCTTCGAGGGTGGGAGCGCACAGAGTGATGTCGAGCGTGGTGTTGAAAAGGTGAACTAGGAGGCCTGTTCCAGATCGCTGCGCACTGCGGGGGGAAGGCAACGCTCCCAACCCCACAGCAACACCAGCAGCAGGGTCACGTCATCGAACCAACCCAGCAAGGGCACCACGTCAGGGATAAGATCCACCGGACTAATGCCATAGAGCAGGATAAGGATCACCAGTCCCCTCGCCCACCAGGGGGTACCGGGATGGCGAAAGCCCTGATAGAGACGACGAAGTCGTTGCCAAATCAGCCAGCGTTTGCGGCTCATGACTCAATCAACTCGCTGCGCAACTGCTGGATCTGATCCCGCAGTGCTGCCGCCTGTTCGAACTCCAGATCCCGGGCATGTTGGAACATCTGCTCCTCCATCCGCTTGATCTCTTTGGCAATCTCGCTGGCAGAGCGGACATGGTACTCCCCTTGCGGCTCGGCCGCCTTGCGCATCCCCTTGCCAGGTTTGCCTGCTGTGCGGCTGCCGCCCATGTCCATCACATCACCAATGGACTTATTGAGCCCCTTGGGGGTGATCCCATGCTTGAGGTTATAGGCATGCTGCAAGGCGCGGCGCCGCTCGGTCTCCTCAATGGCGACCTTCATCGAGTTAGTGATGGTATCGCCGTAGAGAATGACCTTGCCGTTGAGGTTACGCGCCGCCCGGCCGATGGTCTGGATCAGCGAGCGGGTCGAGCGCAGGAAGCCCTCTTTATCCGCATCCAGAATCGCCACCAGCGACACCTCCGGCATGTCGAGACCTTCCCTCAGCAGGTTGATACCCACCAGTACATCGAACTTGCCGAGGCGCAGATCGCGGATGATCTCCACCCGCTCGACCGTGTCGATATCGGAGTGGAGGTAGCGCACCTTGACGTCGTGCTCCGCCAGATACTCGGTCAAGTCTTCCGCCATCCGCTTGGTCAGGGTCGTGACCAGCACCCGCTCTTCGACAGCGACCCGTTTGCGGATCTCGGAGAGCAGATCGTCCACCTGCGTGGTCACCGGACGCACCTCGATCTCCGGATCGAGCAAGCCGGTTGGGCGCACCACCTGCTGCACCACATCGCCGCCGGACTTCTCCAGCTCGTAGGGGCCGGGAGTCGCCGAAACAAACACAGTCTGCGGCATCAGCGCTTCAAATTCATCGAACTTGAGCGGCCGGTTGTCGAGCGCCGAGGGGAGCCGGAAGCCGTACTCCACCAGGGTCTCCTTGCGGGAGCGGTCCCCTTTGAACATGGCACCGATCTGCGGCACCGTGACGTGAGACTCGTCTATGATGAGCAGGCCATCCCCCGGCAGGTAGTCAAACAGGGTGGGCGGCGGCTCCCCCGGCGCACGACCGGAAAGGTAGCGGCTGTAGTTCTCGATGCCGGAGCAGTAACCCAGCTCCTGCATCATCTCCATGTCGAACTGGGTACGCTGGCTGATGCGCTGCTCTTCCACCAGCTTGTTGAGGGACAACAGCTGCTCGCGGCGGCTGCGCAGCTCCTCCTTGATATGCTCGATAGCCCCCAGAATGGTTTCGCGCGGGGTGGCGTAGTGGGTCTTGGGATAGATGGTGTAGCGCACTACCGTCTGCTCGATGGCGCCGGTCAGAGGATCGAACTGGGAGAGGCGCTCCACCTCTTCATCAAACAGCTCTACCCGCAGGGCCAACTTGTCCGATTCGGCAGGGTAGATGTCGATCACTTCACCGCGCACCCGGAAGGTGCCGCGTTGAAACGCCATGTCGTTACGTGTGTACTGCAGCTCAGCGAGGCGACGCAGGATATCCCGCTGGTTGATCACATCCCCCACTTTGAGATGCAGCATCATGCTCAGATAAGCCTGGGGATCCCCCAAACCATAGATGGCCGACACCGAAGCGACGATCACCACGTCGCGCCGCTCCAGCAGTGCCTTGGTGGCGGACAATCGCATCTGCTCGATGTGATCGTTGATCGAGGCATCCTTCTCTATAAAGGTGTCAGTGGTCGGCACATAGGCTTCGGGCTGGTAATAGTCGTAGTAGGAGACGAAATACTCTACCGCGTTGTCGGGGAAGAACTCCTTCATCTCACCATAGAGCTGGGCGGCCAGGGTCTTGTTGGGAGCCAGGATCATGGTCGGGCGGTTCAGGGTGGCGATGACGTTGGCCATGGTGAAGGTCTTGCCCGAACCGGTCACCCCGAGCAGGGTCTGATGGGCCAGCCCTGACTCGATGCCATCCAGCAGCTGGGCAATCGCCGTGGGCTGATCCCCGGCGGGTTGAAACTGGCTGGCTAACTTGAACAATTTGCTCATGAACACTCCCGACACAAAACAGCAGAGGAGCAGTGTAACCGAGGGTTTAGCAGCGGTACACCCGTGCCATCATCCCGCGAATGGCTTGACCACCCAGGACACCTTCTGTATGATGCTCCTCCTTGCCTGATGTTCCCCCGTAGTTCAGTCGGTAGAACGGCGGACTGTTAATCCGTATGTCACTGGTTCAAGTCCAGTCGGGGGAGCCAATTCCTCACCATCTCGGTGCAAGTTATCCACTTTAGTGCCCTCTCCTGCCAATTTTAATGCACAAGATCCTTCTTGCTGCTGACGCTCCCTTTTGTTACCCGTCCCGGCTCGACAGAGTTTTCTTCTGTCGCATCTAACTATTTGATTTTTATACAAACATTTTTCTTCCGGTATTTTTTGAACAGCCCTTGCATCCCAGTACTGGCGCGGCTTTCAGGGCGATGAACAAGTTTCATAAACAGGGTTATCCACAGATTCTGTGGGTAAGTGCAGCAAGCCCTGTCAGGACGCGGGATTGCCCTTGATGGCCCCCGGCGAAGAGTCATTTTGCTGGCCAACCTGATTTTATGCTGTTTTTTGCTCCCTCCGGAACCACCTAGTGACAGGCTCTATTGGCACTTTTCAGAAGCATCTTTTTGCCAACCCATGCCCCGTGGGCGAACGGGTAAATATCAAGCTGATTTGCCCCTCAGCCAACCATGGTGGCCATCGGTTGAATCTGCTGAAACTGATCCCCGCCAAGCGGCTGGACAGCAGAATCTAAAATATCGGCCTGCGCCAGAGCACTTCGGTCGCGGGCAGCAGATTTCACTAATTGACAACAACGGTTACAGCAAAAATTGCCAGATTTCATCCGCTTGTCTCCCTATCACGCCGCCGGTTCCACAAATAGCGTCCGATAACGTCCGATTAATCGCTCCCTTGCGCTTCTTTATTGGGGATAGATCCGGCACAATATCGACCCCACTTTTTTCCTCGGTTTTTCCGGGCATGACCATAGATTTCGTGACACTGCTACATCAAAGCGACTCCCTGCTGCTGTTCGTGGTATTGGCCTTCGGCCTGCTGCTTGGCAAGGTGCGAATTGGCAACTTTCAGATTGGCAACACCATAGGTGTGCTGTTTACCGCCCTGCTGTTCGGCCAGATGGGCTTCGAATTTGCAGCCACCACTGAAAACGTCGGCTTTATGCTGTTCATCTTCTGTGTGGGGATTGAGGCTGGCCCCCACTTCTTCAGCGTCTTCTTGCGCGACGGCATCCACTACATCACTCTCACCCTGGTGATCTTGCTGACCGCCCTGCTGCTGACGGTGGGGCTGGCCAAGTTCTTCAATCTGGGGCCGGGCATGGCGGCGGGGATCCTGGCGGGTTCCCTCACCTCGACCCCGGCGCTGGTGGGTGCCCAGGATGCCTTGCGCAGCGGTCTGCTCAACCTGCCTCATCAAACCGATATGCAGGCGGTGCTAGACAACATGGGCATCGGCTACGCCCTGACCTATCTGGTGGGTCTGGTGGGCCTGATGCTAGTGGTGCGCTATCTCCCATCGCTGGCACGCCTCGACCTCAATACCGAAGCGCAAAAAATCGCCCGTGAGCGGGGTCTCTCCGACAGCGAGAGTCGCAAGACCTATCTGCCCATCATCCGCGCCTATCGGGTGGGTCCCGAACTGGCAGCCTGGATCGGTGGTCGTACCCTGCGAGAGACCGGCATCTATCCCCATACCGGCTGCTATGTAGAGCGGATCCGCCGCAACGGCATTCTGGCCAGCCCCGATGGCGATGCTGTTATTCAGGAAGGGGACGAAATCGCCCTGGTGGGCTATCCCGAGAGCCACGAGAAGCTGGACGTCAACTATCGCAACGGTAAAGAGGTGTTCGACCGCAACCTGCTTGACCTGCAGATCGTCACCGAAGAGATAGTGGTAAAGAATGACTCCGTGGTCGGCCGTCATCTGGTGGAGCTCAACCTCACCGAGAAAGGGTGCTTCCTCAACCGGGTAGTGCGCTCCCAGATCGAGATGCCGTTCGATCGCAACATCATGCTGCAAAAGGGCGACGTGTTGCAGATCAGCGGCGAGAAGCAGCGGGTCAAACTGCTGGCCAACAAGATCGGCTTTATCAGCATCCACAGCCAGACCACGGATCTGGTGGCCTTCACCACCTTCTTCGTACTCGGCCTGCTGATCGGCTCCGTTTCGCTGGTGTTCGGTCAGATCGAATTCGGTCTCGGCAACGCCGTCGGCCTGCTGCTGGCAGGCATTCTGATGGGTTACCTGCGGGCCAACCACCCGACGGTCGGCTATGTGCCGCCCGGCGCGCTCAGATTGGCCAAGGATCTCGGTCTGGCGGTCTTTATGGTGAGCACGGGACTGAAAGCCGGTGGCGGCATCCTCGACCACCTCAGCGAGGTGGGTACGGTAGTGCTCTTCTCCGGCATGTTGGTGACCACCTTGCCGGTGCTGGTTGGCTATCTGTTCGGGGTCTGGGTGCTCAAGATGAACCCGGCGCTGCTGCTCGGTGCCATCACAGGTGCCCGTACTTGTGCCCCGGCGATGGATGTGGTCAACGAGGCAGCCAACAGCTCCATTCCGGCGCTCGGTTATGCCGGTACCTATGCGGTGGCCAACGTGATGCTGACCCTGGCGGGCTCCTTTATCATCGGCTTCTGGTTCTAACCAGTACCCATCACATTACCGCTAACAAAGAAGGGAGCCTCAAGCTCCCTTCTTGCTATCTGCCCCGCTAGAGAGATGTAGATCCGGCTCATTGGTGTGGCGTCACCTCCCCCCACCATCTGCGCTGAAATCTGCCAATAACCCACTCTTCCTATTCCACAATGGTCGATGCTCTGCTCTGCTCTGCTCTGCTCTGCTCTGCTCTGCTCTGCTCTGCTCTGCTCTGCTCTGCTCTGCTCTGCTCTGCTCTGCTCTGCTCTGCTCTGCTCTGCTCTGCTCTGCAATGAGTGATGGCAGATCCCGAAGACAAAAAAAGCGCCCTGAGGCGCTTTTTTCATATCAACCGGATATCAGCCTTTGAACTTGCTGAACACCAGAGAGGCGTTGGTACCGCCAAAGCCGAAGCTGTTGGACATGACGGTATTGAGCTCGGCCGCTTCGTACTCACGCACGATGGGCAGACCTTCGGCCTTCTCGTCCAGAGTCTCGATGTTGATGCTGGGAGCGATAAAGCCGTGTTCCATCATCAGCAGGGAGTAGACAGCCTCGTGCACGCCCGCAGCGCCCAGCGCATGACCGGTCATCGCCTTGGTGGCAGAGATCTTGGGACCGTTGGCGCCAAACAGCGTCTGGATAGCTTCCAGCTCTTTGGTATCACCGACCGGAGTGGAGGTGCCGTGGGTGTTGATGTAGTCAACCTTGCCTACACCCTGCATCGCCATCTTCATGCAACGCACCGCGCCTTCACCGCTCGGTGCAACCATGTCGTAACCATCGGAGGTGGCACCATAACCGGTCAACTCGGCATAGATGTGAGCACCACGGGCCAGCGCATGTTCCAGCTCTTCGATCACCAGAATGCCGCCGCCACCGGAGATAACGAAACCATCGCGGTTCGCATCATAGGTACGGGAGGCTTTTTCCGGCGTGTCGTTGTACTTGGTAGAGAGCGCGCCCATGGCGTCAAACTGGATGGTAGAGGACCAGTCCAGCTCTTCACCGCCACCAGCGAAGACCACATCCTGTTTGCCAAGCTGGATCAGTTCAAGCGCGTGACCGATGCAGTGAGCAGAGGTGGCGCAAGCTGAGCTGATGGAGTAGTTGACCCCCTTGATCTGGAACGGGGTCGCGAGGCAAGCGGAAGTGGTGGAGGACATGGTGCGCGGCACCATGTAAGGGCCCACACGCTTGACCCCTTTCTCACGGGCGATGTCCACAGATTCCGAGGTGTTCTTGCCGGAGGCACCACCTGAACCGACCACCAGGCCGGTACGCTCGTTGGAGACCTGATCTTCCGCCAGACCGGCATCTGCAATGGCCTGCTGCATGGAGAGGTAGGCGTAGGCCGCAGCGTCGCCCATGAAACGCATGACTTTACGGTCGATCAGTTCAGACGGATCGAGTTTGATGTTACCCCAGACACGGCTGCGCAAGTTGTGCTGCTCGAACTGCTCGGAATAGGTGATGCCGGATTTACCTGCTTTCAGGGAGGCCAGCACTTCTTCCTTGTTGTTGCCGATACTGGAGATGACGCCGATACCGGTGATCACTGCTCTTCTCATTAATTCATCTCGTCTGGAAAAACTGGCGCCAAGTCTACCCGCTTTCGGCTGCCAAACTGGTCTGCTTTCACGTAGAATGCCCGCGATTTTGTGACGCGAGCCGAGGAAAACGTGAGTCAAACATCCTTACATCATGCCCGATTGGACTGGAATGAAGCGGGAACTCCTGTCTCCAGTGACTTCGGGGATGTGTACTTTTCCAATGATAACGGTCTAGGTGAAACCCGCTACGTCTTTTTGCAGCAAAACCGACTACCTGCGCGATTTTCGCACCACGATAGTGACAGTTTCGTGATAGGTGAAACAGGTTTCGGCACAGGCCTTAACTTTCTGGCGACAATGCAAGCCTTCCTGGAACAGGCGCCTCAATCCGGCAACGGCTCCCGTCTGCACTTCATCAGTTTCGAGAAATACCCCCTGACCCAAGACGATCTGCGCAAGGCGTTGGCCGCCTGGCCTGAACTTGACCACTTGAGTCAGGATCTTGTCGCCCAATGGCCGCTGCCGGTTTCCGGTTGCCACCGCCTGCATTTTGCGGGTGGCCGCATTCGCCTCGATCTCTGGTTTGGCGATATCAAGGATATGCTGCCGCAGGTGCCTCACCGGGCAGAGGGGCTGGTGGATGCCTGGTATCTGGATGGTTTCTCCCCAGCCAAGAATCCGGAGATGTGGACACAGGAGCTGTTTGAGGGTCTCGCTCGCCTCGCCCGTCCCAATTGCTCCATCGCCACCTTTACCTGTGCCGGTTTTGTCCGTCGCGGCCTGATTGCCGCCGGTTTTGCCATGAAGAAGGTGAAGGGCCACGGTAGCAAGCGGGAGATGCTGGTGGGGGATCGCACCGACAAGCAGCCGCAGCAAACCATAGTCCCCTGGTATGCCCGTCCTGCCGGACGCGCTGGCGAGGTAGTGATCATCGGCGGCGGCATCGCCTCGGCCATGACGGCGCTCTCGCTGGTAGAGCGTGGCCGCAAGGTGACCCTGCTCTGTGAAGATGACGAGCTAGCCAACGGCGCCTCAGGCAACCGCCAGGGCGCGCTCTATCCCCTGCTCAACGGCGAGCACGATGCCCTGTCACGCTTCTATTCGCTCGCCTTTGGCTATGCCCGCCAACGGCTGCTGGCGTTGGCCGAACGCCATCCTATCGCTTTCGAATTATGCGGAGTGACACAGCTCGGTTATGACGACAAATCGGCAGCCAAGCTGGCGAAAATGAGCCTGGGCCCCTTCCCACCCGAGCTGATGCATCCCCTCTCTACATCAGAGGTAGAGCAGGTGGTTGGCCTGCCCTGCGGCCACAGCGGCGTCAGCTATCCGCTGGGAGGCTGGCTCTGTCCGGCCGATCTCACCCGAGCCGCCCTGAAAGAGGCGCAAGCCAGCGGCCTGCTGCAGGTGGAATACCACACCCAAGTGGTCACCATAGCCGAGCAGACCGATGCTTGGCACATAGAGAGCCAGGACGGCCGCCACTGGCAGGCCCCCAATCTGGTGGTCGCTGCCGGTCACCAGTTGCCAGCACTGCTCCCCTTTGCCGAGCTGCCGCTCTATCCGGTGCGCGGTCAGGTGAGTCATGTGCCAACCTCAGCCAGCTTGCGTCAGCTCAAGACCGTGCTCTGCTACGATGGCTACCTTACACCTATGCACAACGATCAACACTGCATCGGTGCCAGCTATAGCCGTAACCAGAGCAGCCTTGAGTTTCGTGCCGAGGAGCAAATCCAGAATCAGGTGCGGTTGCAAGCCTGCCTGCCGGAGCAAGCCTGGCCCGCCGAGGTGGATGTGAGCGGCAACGAGGCGCGCGTAGGGGTGCGTTGTGCCAGCCGGGATCACCTGCCGGTGGTGGGGCCAGTGGCCAGATTGCAAGGTCTGGCGGATCACTATGCGCAGCTGCAGCATGATCAACACAACGCCCAGCCGCTCCCCCTTCACCCCGGCCTCTATGTGCTGGGGGCGCTCGGTTCGCGGGGCCTCTGCTCGGCGCCGCTCTGTGGCGAGCTGCTCGCCAGCGAGATCTGCGGCGAGCCCCTGCCGCTGGCAGCCGATCTGCTGGAAGCGCTCCACCCTGCCCGTTACTGGGTACGCAAGCTGCTCAAAGGCAAAGCGCTGGTCTGAACCGGACTCTGCAAACAAACAGAATGGCCGCCCATCGGGCGGCCATTCTATTTATCAAATCGTGCGATGCTGGATATTGCGTGTTGAGATAGCGCTCACTTGGGCCAGTGCACCCCAAGCTGTTCGCCGTAACCTGTCTGACGCTGGAATCCGTCGAGCCGTCCCTTAATCTTGTTCAGCTCGCCACTACCTGCTGCCCACGCGGCATAGCGCAGCGCCTGACAATCTGCATGACCGGGTAATCCCGCAATGGCGCCACCCACCTGATTGGCCCCCTGCAGCACCATCTCCTTGAAGCGGGATTCGTAGTCAAACATGCTGGAGAGCAGCCGCCCCCAGCGCTGGCGGGCAGGCTCGTTACTGTTAGCACTCTGACGCCAGCGGGGCAGCAGCACGGTGGCGTTGGTGGTCACCGTCACCCGGTTGAGCTGGCAGCGCCCCGGCAACTGCTCGGTATCCAGCTGCCAGTCCACCTGATAACTCGCCTTGCCGAGCACGGGCTTGCCATTCACCTTGGGAGCACTCTGGGCAATCGCCCGGGCAAGCTGCTCCGGACCGGTTGCATTGACCTCATAAAAACGGACATTGATGCGGGACTCTGGCACCACTTGCGGCCGGCTCGGCTGAGCCTGACTCATCAGGGGCAGCAACAACAACCCGACCCCCACTACTCCATAAACCTTGCTGACCATGCCAGACTACCTTCCTTGATTGCACGGGCGGAGTACCAACCTTGGTGAACCCCACCGCCACACAGATGACGGGTATAGCCTATGTGTGACGACGAGGCGGCGCAATACAATGATGCGCCCAGAAATCAGAGCACGCTCACAGGTTGCGTGAGCAGAGTATGGCACAAGGGCAAAACTGTATTTTTATTGAGCATGACGGCTGATGCGCTGCCAGTCGAGATGATAGTTTTTCACATTGATGTCATGACCATCTATCTGAATAAAATGATCATTTTTAAGGCGGTTGGCAAAAAAGTCCTGATCTGCCCCCTCATTGAGCCACAGCTCGCAAAGTCCCCGTTTTCCCTCTTTGGCATAGAATCTCGGGGTGACCAGCAGCGCAACCCCATCTACCCGGATGGCATGACGAGCCAGGCAGTTTGCTTCGGTGGTTTTGGATGCCAGCGCGGCAAAACGGGGTCTGTTCCCCTCGGCAACCACCAGTACGCCGTAAGAGTGAGGAGCTATGAGACGCCGCATGGCGACCGCCTGATGAGGACCGGTTTGATGAAAACCGTCATTGGTTACCGCAAACACGCAAGTAGGTGAAAATAGCATCGCAAGCAGGAAAATAGAGCGTTTAATGCCTGAAAAATCACCAATTACCATATAAAAGCCTCAAAAGACAACCAAGGCTGGCAAGGGTAGGTAGCCAAACCCGCTGGGTAAAGTACCTTTACCTTTCTTTAATTCTGTTCATGGGGTTAAACGTTGATTTAGCTCACACAACATTCTGTTTCCAGTCGCCACTCTACCCCTATCGGAATAGACTCCCTCCACTCTCATCCAATCAGAAGGCAACATATGCTGGAACTCATCGTTGGCACCCTGGTCACCCTGGTGGTGGGCCGTGCCATTTTCAAAGGATACTCCGCGACCGGGGTGCTGCTGAGCGGCGGCTTGCTGCTGCTGGTCATCACCGCCATGATGGGCAAGCCGGTGCTGCCGAGCAAGGTGGTCAGCACCGGTTATATCGCAACCGATATCTTCGAATACGTCCGCTTCCTGCTCAATGACCGTGGCGGTGGACTGGGGATGCTGATCATGGTGCTGTGCGGCTTCGCCGGCTACATGAGCCATATCGGCGCCAACACCATTCTGGTCAAGTTGGCCAGCAAACCGCTCGGCATCATCAAGTCCCCCTATATCCTGCTGGTGGCTGCCTATCTGGTGGCCTGCGCCATGTCGCTGGCGGTGAGCTCCGCTACCGGCCTCGGCGTGCTGCTGATGGCCACCCTGTTCCCGCTGATGGTCAACATGGGGATCTCCCGTGGCGCGGCTGCGGCCGTGTGCGCCTCGCCAGCCGCCATCATTCTGGCACCGACCTCGGGTGACGTGGTGATGGCCGCTCAGGCCGCCAACATGCCGCTGCTGGACTTTGCCTTCAAGCTGACCCTGCCCATCTCGCTGGTAGCGATCGCCTGCATGGCGGTGACCCACTTCTTCTGGCAGCGCTACCTTGACCAAAAATCCGGTGAGCACAACGAGCCGGTCGCCCCGGGTGATCTGGTGACGACTGCGCCTGCCTTCTACGCCATCCTGCCCTTTACCCCCATCATCGGGGTGCTGGTATTTGACGGTAAATGGGGCCCGCAGCTGGATATCGTCACCATCATCGTCATGTGCATGGTGCTGGCCAGCCTGCTGGAGCTGGTGCGGATCCGCAATGGCAAGGAGCTGCTGGACGGTCTGCAGGTCTGCTGGCGCAACATGGCTGACGCCTTTGCCGGTGTGGTCATGCTGCTGGTCGGTGCCGGTGTCTTCGCCCAGGGTCTGATGACCATCGGCTTTATCGACACTCTGCTGGCTCACGCGCAGGATCTCGGCTCCGGCGGCCTGATCATGATGCTGTCACTGGTGGTGATCACCACCCTGGCCGCGTTCACCACCGGCTCGGGCAATGCCCCCTTCTACGCCTTCGTGGAGCTGATCCCCAACCTGGCCAGCAGCCTTGGCATCAATCCGGCCTATCTGGTGATTCCCATGCTGCAAGCCTCCAACCTGGGTCGCACCATTTCTCCGGTATCCGGGGTGGTGGTCGCCTGTGCCGGGATGGGCAAACTCTCGCCGTTCGAGGTGGTCAAGCGCACCAGTATGCCGGTCGCCGTCGGCCTGCTGGTGGTGATTGTCGCCACCCAGATCATGGTACCCGCCTGATCGTTGACCAGCCCGGCACCCTGCCGGGCTGGTATCCTCCCCCCCCTTTGCAGTAGACTCGGTGCTCATTTTCCCCTAAGGAGGACCGAGATGAGTATTACGGTTCAACTTGCCCATTTCAGTGATTGCCACTCCCACTTCGATGGCGCACCCATGAGCTTCTCCCCTGTCGGTGAAGGCCAATGGCGCACCCAGTGCGGCGGTTATGCCCGGATCCTGACCCGACTGACCCAACTGCGTGCCAAAGCCGCAGCAGCCGGCCAGCGTTTTCTGTTTCTGCACGGTGGCGACTCCTTTCAGGGCTCTCTCTATTTCAACCGCTTCAAAGGGCGCGCCAACGCCGACCTGCTCGCCATGCTGGCCCCCGATGCCATGGTACTTGGCAACCACGAATTCGATCTGGGCAACGGCCCGCTGGTGGAGTTCTTGCGCCAGCTCGATTTTCCGGTGCTGGCCGCCAATCTGGACAACAGCCAGGAGCCAGCAGACACAACCCTCGGGCTATGGGATATTCCCCACCTCTACGACGCCCATCAGCCCTGGCATCGTCGGGTGATCGACGGGGTTCCCTTTGCGCTGCTCGGCATCACCCTCGCCCAAATGGCTGCCATCGCCAACCCGGATCCCCACACCCGTTTCCACGCGGTCGCCGAGACCCTCACTAAAGTGCTGCGGGAGATCAAGCGCGAAGGGATCCACCATATCGTGCTGCTGAGCCACCTCGGGCTGGATCAGGACAAGCTGCTGGCCGAGCGCTTCCCCGAGCTCAGCCTCATCATCGGCGGCCATACCCACAGCCTGCTCGGCGATCTCGCGCCGCTGGGTCTGCCAAGCGAAGGTACCTACCCGCTGATGAACAACGGGGTGGCCATTTTGCACGCTGGCCACAGCGCCCTCTGCCTCGGTGTCTGCGAGCTCACCTTCGATGAGGCAGGCCGCGTCGTGCAAAGTCAGGGGCAGCTGGAGTGGCTCCCCTGGCAGCCCTGGCCATTTGCCTCCACCCCACCCGCCGGGCTCACCTTCTGCGAGCCGGATCCACAGCTTGAACAACATCTGGCCAAACGCTATCGGCCTGAGATAGAGACAATGAGCCAGCGCATCGTCACCCGACTGGCGGCGCCACTTCCCCATCAGCGGCTGCCGGATGCCACCCTGCCCCACGGCAGCCAGCTCGCCCCGCTGGTGGCCCGCGCCATGCTGACCGCCGCCCGTGAACAGGTAGGCGAGGTGGACTTTGCCCTACACAATGCTGGCGGCGTGCGCTGCTCGCTGGAGCCGGGCCCCCTGAGCGAAGCGGATATCGCCGGTCGCCTGCTGCCGTTTGCCATTCCCCTCACCCTCTATCGGGTGCACGGCCACGAGCTGGCGGAAGCGCTGGAGAATGCAATCGACAACGCCACCAACAACGGCGTGGTCGGCAATGGCAACGGCAGCTTCCCCTACACCGCAGGGGTGCGATTCACCTATCAGGCCGATCGGCACAAGGGTCAGCGCATCACCCGACTGGAGTGGGAAGCCGCCCCCGGCCAGTGGCAAGCGGTCAATGCCGAACAGATCTATCGCGGAGTGTCGAGCGCCTATACCGCCTCCGGCAAGGAGGGTTACACCGCACTGGCGCGTACCCTGACCCAGCACAATCAGGAGCTCGGTATCACCCTGGCCGACGCCTTTATCCGCTGGGCCCGTCACCTGCCGACACTGGAAGCGCAGCCCCCCCTGCTTGAGTACATCCATTGATGCAGAGGGGGAATGGCTGGCTTCGCCACATCCCCCTGACGGCCAAAATTGCCGCAGCCAGCGCCCGGTTCCCTGCAAGAACCGGGCTTTTTCGAGAATATTTGCCCCACACGGGCCTGCCCCATTGCATCGCACTCACTAGCTCGGCAAGATAGGCCCGCTTTCAAGACCAGCTGCAGGAACAGGCGACTTCATGAATCACTCCATCCGTTTCACTCCCCCTCGCGTCAACCCGGGTATCAAGCCAGCCATTGTGCTGCTGACCGCCTTGCTGGCGCTGCTCTTCTGTCTGCGCAACCCGCTCTTCCACGCCATGGCGCCGGGGTTTGATGCCTCGCTGTTCGCGGTGATGGGCAAGATGTGGAGCGAAGGGGGGGTGCTCTATCGCGACATGATCGACATCAAGGGGCCGATGATCTTCGCTCTCGACGCGCTGGGCTATCGAATGGGGGGATTTGTCGGGATCTGGACACTGGAGTGGGTGCTCTGCTGGCTCGGATTGCTGGCCAGCTGGCAGGCCTTTGCCCAGCTCGGACTCTCGTTCAAGGCGCGCCTTGGCGCCATGCTGGCGGTGCTGGCTCTCTACGGCACCCGTTACTACTACGGCAACATGACTGAGGACTGGACCTTCCACCTCGCCCTCATCGCCCAGTGGGCCTTCATTACCCTGCTGCTGGACAAGGGATTTCGCTGGTGGCCGGCACTGGTGGCGGCCCTTACCTTCGCCATCGTCGCCTGGATGCGCACCAACAACGGCGCCTTCTGGGGGGCCTGGTATCTGGTGCTGTTCTGCCACTGGTGTCTGCATGAGAAGTGGCGTGATGCCATCTTGCTGCTCATCTCCAGCCTGCTGGGGCTGGCGCTGATTGGCGGCCCGCTTTACGCCTACTTCCAGCAGCATGATCTGCTGGCGGCCTTCAAATACTACGCCTTCGACATCTTCTTCGAGGGGAGCTACGGCAATGGCTTCTCCCCCATGGTGGGCGCCGTCGGCCTGCTGCGCACCGGCCTCATCATGTTGCTGCCCGCCTTCATCATTCTTATGCTGAGCCGCCGTCAGGAGTGGTATCTGCCCGCCCTGCTGGCAACCCTGTTTGGGGTGCTGTTTACCCTGATCGCCAACTCGGTCTCCGGCCATGTATTCGATCACTACGACGTGCTCTATCTGCAACTGGCGGTGCTGCCGCTGGCGGTATTGCTGGATCGCAGCGAACAGCAGGCAGATGCTATCGGCCTGCTCTGCATCTCGCTGGTGGTGCTCACTGCCAGTTGGCTGCTGGCCCAGCAGCTCGCCTTTGGCTGGAGCACCAAGGAGTGGTCCCTCGAGCGGGTTAACGAAGTGCTCGGCACCAGCCTGCTGTGGGCGCTGCCGGTGCTGATCCTCATCCCCCTCTGGCGCGCCTGGGATGTGCGCAGTGCCACCCCCTGGCTGGCGACGCTGGCCATGCTGCTGCTGATGATCAACAACGCCTGGGAAGGAACCCTCAAGGGTCGCCCCTTCAATCCCGCCGCCCAGGTGCGGGTCGATCGCATCAAGGCCGAGACCAGCCCGAGCGACAAGATCTGGGTCGATGGCATCCAGCCGCAATATTATCTCTGGACCGATCGCCAGCCGGCCTCTGCCTATCTCTTCTTTGCCAACGTCAAGCCGCCCTATGACGTGCGGGCTCGTGTGCTCGCGGACATCCAGCGCCAGAACCCCAAATTCATCATCGCCAAGCCGGATCGGGTGAGCGAGGAGCTGAAAAAGCCGAGCTCGCCCTCCCATCTCGCTTTCTATCAATACCTGACCAGCCACTATGAAGAGGTGGATCCGGGTCTCTATCGTCGCCGCTAACCAGAGCAGAGACGCAAAGGGCGGCCATTTGGCCGCCCTTTTTCCATCCCCTCACTCCTCACCGGTAGGCAAGCAGGCCCGCGATGACTACAATGGCCCACTTTTGGATGTAACGGGTGACAGACATGGCGGAACTGACCTATCTCGGGGGCTATCCCGAAGCGCTCAAGGCACAGGTGCAACAGCTGATCGCGGCTGGCAAACTTGGCGACATGCTGGCCAAACGCTATCCGGAAAGCCACCCGTTCCAGAGCGACAAGGCGCTGCTCGCCTACACCATGGAGCTGAAGAACCGCTACCTCAAGAGCTCGGCCCCCCTGTCCAAGGTGGTGTTTGATGGCAAGATCAACGTCATCAAGGATGCCCTCGGCCTGCACACCTACATCAGCCGGGTACAGGGCAGCAAGCTCAAGGCCAAGAACGAGATCCGCATCGCCGCCCTGTTCAAGGAGGCGCCGTCCCCGTTTCTGAAAATGATCGTGGTGCACGAGCTGGCCCATATCAGAGAGAAGGATCACAACAAGAGCTTCTACCAGCTCTGCCAGCACATGGAGCCGGACTATCATCAACTGGAGTTTGATCTCAGGCTCTGGCTCACCTGGCGCGATATCGACAAGGCCAGCCGCTAGGCTGACAACCGTTTCAGGGAGGAAACATGTCATTTGCCGCCATCTCCTTTAGCGCCCCGTGCTTAATTGCCAACGTGGTAATGGCCAAGCTGGGGCGTGCTGCCAGTCCTAGGCTCACGTCACGCGGGCTGCTGGCCCTGCTGCTTCTGCTCGCGGGCCACAGCGCCCAAGCCGATGAGCGCTGGCAGAGCGACAGCTATCTCACCGAGAGCTTTATGGCCATCGCCATGGAGCGGGAGTATGGCGAAGCCAAACAGACCCGCTTTGCCCGCTGGCAACAGCCGATCCGGCTGCTGCTTGTCAACGAGTCGGGCGACAAGTCGCTGCAAGCCGAGGTAGTGAAGGTGCAAGCGGCCCATCTGGCCCGCATCACCGGCCACCCCATCAGCATGGTGACCGCAAAGCCCAATCTGACCCTGATCATGACCGACTACAGCAAGATGAAGAGTTGGGCCAACCGCACCATGGGGGGGGATCCGTCGGTCGGGATGGCACTCAAGGAGGGGCTCTGCTTGGCCAACTTCGCAACCAATGCAAAACACGAGATCAGCCGTGCCACCATCATCATTCCGGTGGACTACAGCCGGGCCAAGGGGCGTTTTCTCGACTGCGTGGTGGAGGAGTTCACCCAGGTGATGGGGCTGCCCAACGACTCGGACAAGGTGTTTCCCTCCATCTTCAATGACAACAGCATCGACAGCTTTTTGACCGGGCTGGACTATGTGCTGCTCAAGATGGCCTATCACCCGGCCCTCAAGGCCGGGATGAGCAGTGCCGAGATCCGCACCGCACTGCCCATTGCGCTGGCCGACCTGCGCGCCAAAGGGGAGATCCGCGAAGCCAATCGCCGGGTGCAGCAGCAGAGCCTGAAAAGCTGGGCGGGGTTGTAACTGGCCTAGCTCAACCCAGAGCCAGACAAGCCACCGCGAACCTCTCACCACCCACAAAAAACGCAGCCACTTGGCTGCGTTTTTTGTTGTCCGGGGCTCTGCGAATCGTTAGCGGGCATGCCCGTTTTTCAGCTGCCCATTTATCCACCGCCCAGAATTATCCACTGACCGTGGGGATCAGGAGGCGACGTTCTCTTCCGGCATCCAGCTGTCGGCGTTCTCCCACACCTCCTGCACCATGGCTTCGGCCAGCTCTTTGTCTTCCTTGCTGGCACGGCTGACGGTCAGAGCCATGGCACTGCCCGGCGCGACCCGCACATGGATGTCGGGGAATTTTTCGCCAAGCTGCTTGAGCAGCTCCTGACGCAACGCCTCCATGGTCGAGGTCGGGATCTGATGTTTTCTGTCGATGATGATTTCAAGACGCATAGGAAACTTCTCCATGATTTATAACTGTATTTTTATCCAGTATTCATGGGAAGTAAAGTGCCAACTTGCCCCAATCAGAAAAGATCCAGCTGCTGGCCGCAGATCCGGTCGAACGACTCGCCGATAAAGGGGAGGATGGCATCGGCAATCGGCCGCAACTGCTTGTCGATATAGTGTTCGTAATCGATGGCGCTGCGCCGGTACTCCAGCGGCTCTGGGCCATTGAGGGTCATCAGATAGGCGATGGCGCCCCGATGCTGATAGCGCTGGGGCAGACCGCGGCGCAGGTTCTCCTCATCGGCCAGCCGTGCCGCCCGCACATGGGGCGGCACATTCTTCTGATACTCCTCGAGCTTCTGGCGCAGCCGTTTGCGGTAGATAAGCAGATCGTCGTGACGACCGGCGCGAGTCTCATCCACCATGGTGCGCACATAGCCGCTGGGATCTTCATCGTGAAACACCAGCTCATAGAGGCGGGTCTGAAACTGCTTGGCCAGCATGGTCCAGTCGGTGCGCACCGATTCGAGCCCCTTGAACACCAGCTGTTCACTCCCCTCACTGGCCTTGCCAACCAGCCCCGCATAGCGCTTCTTGCTGCCCTTCTCCAGCCCGCGGATGGTGGGCATCAGAAAGCGGCGATAGTGGGTCTCGTACTGGATCTCGAGATAACTCGGCAGGTCGAACTCGCGCCTGATCAGTGCAGCCCAGTTATCGTTGATCATTTGAGCCAGTCGCTGGCCGATCTCGTCCGCCTCATCGGGGCTGGTCTCGCGCCCCAGATGAACAAAGGTGGAGTCGGTGTCGCCATAGATCACCTCGAACCCCTTCTCTTCAATCCACTCGCGGGTCTGCTGCATGATGCTGTGGCCACGCAGGGTAATGGACGAGGCTAGGCGCGGATCATAGAAACGGCAGCCCCCCGAACCCAGCACGCCGTAGAAAGAGTTCATGATGATCTTGATGGCCTGGGAGAGTGCCTTGTTGCTGGCCGCCTTGGCTCTGTCCCTCGCCGCCCACAGGGTGGCGATGAGTTCCGGCAAGAAGTGCCGCTCGCGGGAGAACATGGCGCCGCGAAAGCCCGGAATGGCGTGCTCGGGATGCTGCAACCCTTCGATGAGCCCCATGGGGTCGATGCAGAAGGTTCGGATGATGCTGGGATAGAGGCTCTTGAAATCGAGCACCAGCACATGGCGATAGAGACCGGGTTTGGAGTCCATCACATAACCGCCGGGGCTTGCCAACCCACCGTCGGCCGGCAGATTGGGGGCCACGTAGCCGCCACGATGGAGCCGCGGCAGATAGAGGTTGGTAAAGGCCGCCACCGAGCCCCCTACCCTGTCCAGCTCAAGGCCAGTGAGGGAGGCGCGTTCGATGGCAAACGGGATAAGGTGGCAGTAGTCGAAGATCTCCCACACCAGCTTGCAATCTTCCAGGTTGTAGCGGGCGAGCGCCTCCTTGTCGGAGTGGAACAGCTCGGTGATCTTCTCCCCCCGATTGGCCACGTCCTCGATATCCTTGCCACGGCCAAGCAGTTCGCTCGCCACCGCATCCAGGCTGTAGCTGGCAAACTGCCAGGTGGCGCTTTTCAGGGTATCGATGCCGTCGAGCACCATGCGCCCGGGGATAATAACGTTGCCGGTCTGGGGATCGCCCCGTGACGAGCGCCAGAAACAGAGCTCGCGCCCCCGCCCGAGCCGCAGCCGCCGCTTGTTAAGCTCGGCGCGGCGTAGCAGCAGGCGAAAATCAAAATTAACCACGTTCCAGCCGATGACCAGATCGGGGTCATGCAGGCTGAACCAGCTCTCCAGCGCACTCAGCAGGGCGCTCTCGTCCGCCACCCACTGGACCTCGGTGCCCCAGCTCTCGGCATCCGCTTCCGGGGTGCCGATCATGATGACCCGCGCATCCTGTTCGCTGTAAAGACCGACCGAGAAGAGGGCCCCGTCCATGGCGCACTCCACGTCGAGCGACACCCAGGAGAGGGTTGGCGTCACCGCCTGCGGCGCGCAGCGCGCCTCGTTCACCTCCCAGTATCCCTGCTTGCCCCCCTTTTTTACCGCCCGGCCATCGAAGCGCACACCAGCGGTGATGAAGCGCTCCATCAGGAAGCGCTCCGGCAGCCGGATATCCGCCTCGAAGTGCTCCAGCCCGCGAATGAGCAGCAGCTCGATGGCGCGGTGAAAGGCGCTCAGGGTGGCGAAATAGCAGCCCACCACAGGGCGGCCATCGAAAGTGTGCATCGGCAGGCGGCGAAACCGTCCGCTCACCCCGGCGCCTTTGAACAGATCGGCGGCTTCTGCCATATGGCTCTGCGGCAGGAAGAACACCGGCTCCTGCCCCGGCACCACCACCCGCACCGGCCCCTGCGCGCTCCAGAGCCACATCACGATTTCGGTGGTTGCAGGCTGCCCGTTACGGCCGCGCACATCCCGACCGTGGCGGGTCAGGATAAAACCGTCGAGGGGCGGAGTGGCGGGTACGGTGGGCTGGGTTGCAGTCATGAAGCGTAAAGGGGCTGTCCGAGAATGGGACTATTGTACGTTCATACAGTGCCTGCTCGCAATCGTCACGCTGGCTGCGAGGCGGGAGTCAAACTGGTAAGCTCGATCCGGTCGTTATTCCCGCCCATCCCGTTCTGACCACTCTTCGCCGACGAAAGGAGTCTTTGTGGCAATTTATTCCCTGCTGGATCAGCTGGCTATCCCCTACCAGAGCTTTGACCATCCCCCGGTGTTTACCTGTGAGGAGGCGAGCAAATTGCTGCCCGACCAGCCCGCCGCCAAGACCAAGAACCTCTTTTTGCGCGATCCGAAAAGCGAGCGACTGTTTCTGGTGGTGAGTCCGGAGGATCACCGGGTCGACCTCAAGGCGCTGGCGGTCATGCTCGGGGTCAAACGGCTGAGCTTTGGCTTCCCCGAGCGGCTCGATGCGGTGCTCGACCTTACCCCGGGCTCGGTGACCCTGCTCGCCATGGTGCGCGACAGGGAAAATGCGGTAGAGCTGGTGGTGGACGAGGCCATCTGGCAGGCCGAACAGGTGCTGTGCCATCCGCTGGTCAACACCGCTACTCTGATCATCCGCCTCGACGACGTGCGCCGTTTGCTGACCCATCTGGACAGGGAGGCCATCGTAATGCGCTTGCCTGCTGCAACCTGCGATTAGCACAACGTCTGGCGGTTGGGTTCACCCTGCCGCCAACACAACCACCTTTCACGCAGCGAAATTGACTGACAAGACAATAAAATGGCTCCTTGTGCGCTGATAAATCGAGTCAGCAATTGCCATCGTGCAAGAAGTCGGAGGTGAGCACATTCGGCCATTTAACCCATTGATAATAGGTTGGATTCATGTTGTGATCGGCCACTGCCAGCGGGCGATACCCCATCGCCTGTTCGTTCACAGGTGACTTCCCAGAGAGCCCCTTGATGCCAAGTCTGTTTTCCTCGGCCCAGTTGTTGAGTCTGGTGCTGTTCGTCACGCTGTCACATGTGGGGGTCGCCACCATTTTCGCCGCCATGTGGCACACCCATCGCCAGATCAGGGCATTGATCTACTGGTCAGCGGGGGAACTGGTTATCGCGGGGGCTTTTTGCTGCCTGCTGCTGCGCCCCCTTGAGGGAAATGCATCCCTTGCCAATATTCTCTGCACCAACCTGCTGTTGATGTCGACCACCCTGCTCTATGAACGGGGGATGCGCCACTTCTTTCGCCGTGAAGCCGACCAACTGGGCTGGCTGCTGCCCGCTGTTACCCTCGGCGGTTTCGTCCTGTTTGCCCTGACCGCCCTGCAGCAACCCCTCTTTGATGTGCATAGCCGGATCATCGTGCTCTCCGGCGTGCTCTCGCTGCAGATTGCGCTGCTTATCTGGCAGCTCTGGCGCTACCAGCGGCTGGCCCCCGTCTATCGGGTGCTGCGCTTTGCCATTCTGCTGCTCGGCCTGCAACTGCTGTTGCAACTGCTGCGGATTGCCAAACACCTCTGGCAGCCGGAGCTGGCGGCCAACTCCTTCACCGACCCGCTGCTCGGGCCTGTGATCCTGCTCAGCCTGCTCTTTACCATCGCCCGCAGTTATCTGCTGCTGAGCCTGGTCCACACCCGCCAGCAGCAAGCCCTGCTGGCCACCCAGCGCAAGCTGGAGCGGCGCGCCAATCAGGATGAGCTGACCGGCCTGTTCAGCCGCCACTATTTCGAGCGCCAGGTGGCCCTGCGTGCACGCGAGATGGCTAGCCCTAGCCAGCTGCTGCTGATCGATCTGGACAACTTCAAGCAGATCAACGACCGCCACGGCCACCCCGCCGGTGATGCCATGCTGCGAGCCGTGGGTCGGAAGATCGCTAATACCCTGCCTTCTGAGGGCATGGCCGGTCGGCTTGGCGGCGATGAGCTGGCCCTGCTGCTGATGGCGGACCCGCAGACCCTGCCCGACTACTGTCACAGCCTGCAACAGCAGATCGCCGAGGCGACCCGGGCGCTGGCCGGTGGCCCCATCAGCCTCAGCATCGGCCTCACCTCGCTGCACCCTGACGAGGGATTTGAAGCGGCCTACCTGCGAGCGGATCAGGCTCTTTACGCCGCCAAACAGGCTGGGAGGCAACGGGCCTGCGTGCAGGAGCTCCACCACAACGAGCCGCAGCCGCTGCCGCCCTGCGCGCTCCTGACATGAGCGCAGTTCTCGCTCTGCAATGCCGACCGGCCAGGCTGGCAGATGCCCCGGCTTACCGGCGCTATGTCACCGAATGCGCCGAGGACGGACAGCCGCTCTATCAGGTGGCGCAATTTGACCCGGACGGCTGGCTACAGAGCCTGCTGGATCACGCCAAAGGGCGCAACTTGCCCAGTGGATACCTGCCGACCACCACCTATTTTGCCCTCGATGGCGAGGAGATCATCGCCACCCTGCGTCTTCGTCACGGTGACAATAAGGCAACCCGCCAGTGGCTGGGTCATATCGGTTACGAAACCCGCCCCTCTCGCCGTGGCGAAGGGGCTGCGACCGTGCAGCTGCGCTGGGTGCAACAACAGGTACTGGCAGCGCCTGTGCTGATCAGCTGCGGCGAAGATAATCTGGCTTCCCGCAAGGTCATTACGGCCGCCGGTGGCGTGTTACTGGGGCGGCGCTTCCATCCGGGGGATCGCAACTGGCTGGAGATGTATCAGCTAGCCCCCTGCCCCAGCCGACCATAGCCGCAGCAGTAATAAAAAGAGCGCCCCGACGGCGCTCTTTTTGCGAACGTGGCAAGACCGTTAGTAGCTGTCTTCCTGCTCCGCCTTCATCCGGGCCTGACGGGCATAGGCCTCCTCCTCGGCGCTCTCGATCTCCTGCAGCACCGAATCGAGATCGATGGCGGCGCGACTCTCTTCAAAGTGACCGGTCAGATCGCTATCGGGGGTGAGTTTGCCATCTTCAAACAGCGCCCACATCTCCTGGGCATAACGGGTCTTGAGCAGCTCGGGGGCATACATACCGTAGTAGTTGCGCATGTTGTTGACGTCCCGCTCCAGCATCGCCTTGGCCTGGTTGTTGGCGGCGGCATCCACCACCTGGGGCAGGTCGATGATGACAGGGCCCTGTTCATCCACCAGCACATTGAACTCGGAGAGATCGCCGTGGATAAGACCGGCACAGAGCATCCGCACCACATAGCGGATCACCTTGTGGTGATCAATAACCGCCTGCTCGGGGGTAAGCGCCACATCGTTGAGGCGCGGCGCGACATTGCCATCCTCATCGGTGATAAGTTCCATCAAGAGGACACCATCGAGGCAGACATAGGGCTGTGGCACCCGCACACCGGCCGCCGCCAGCTTGAACAGGGCGTCGACCTCGGTGTTCTGCCACACCTCTTCATGCTGTTTGCGGCCGAACTTGGAGCCCTTCTCCATGGCGCGAGCGCTGCGGCTGTTACGCACCTTGCGCCCCTCCTGATAGACCACGGCCTGCTTGAAGCTGCGCTTGGACGCCTCTTTATAGACTTTGGCGCAGCGGATCTCGTCGCCGCAGCGCACCACATAGACATCGGCCTCTTTGCCGCTCATCAACCGGCTGACGACCTCATCGACCAGGCCGTCATCAACCAGAGGTTGGATTCGATTTGGAATTTTCATGGCCGCCCTTTTACCCTATTTCCGCTCTCGAAGATAGCTCCGCGCACGCTCACCTGCCTCTCCCTTTCATAAGACACCCTGTTATCCCCTGTTTGCGCTGTTTTTGTCCACCCGTTCGCCTTAAAAACCACCAGCAGCAGACCAAATACGAAAGGCGCCTGTGCCAACAAAAATGGCCCGCAAGCGGGCCAATTTTCAAGGTTCGGGCGGCAAGCCCTGACGAATACGCTGGATCCCCGCTTCATAGAGGCCGTCATCCCCCTCCTGATGCTCCAGGGTTTCGAAGATCTTGAGAAACCACATGTACTGCTCGGGATGGCGGGCCACCTGCATCTCCACCACCCGGTTCATGGCATTGACGTCTGCCAGCAGATCGGCGGTGGGATAAGGGTCAAACGGCGGCTCAATCTCCAGCAGATAGCGTCCCTCATCCTCGTCATAGCTGGCGAAGATGGGCACGGCTCTGGCACCAGTCAGCTTCACCAGCTTGGGCAGCGCGGGCAGGGTTGCCTTGGGGCGACCAAAAAAGGGAACAAACACGCTCGCCTCGCGGCCGTGGTCCTGATCCGGCAGGTAAAAAAAACTGGCACCGGCGCGGATCGACTTGATCGCTGGCTTGATCCCGGCGCTGCGCTCATACACCTTGCCCCCTTTGGCCCGCTCGCGGTTGATGTACCAGTCGAACACCTGATCTTTCGGGCTCTTCATCATGGTGCACATCTCGATCCCCATCATGGAGAAGTAGCGGCCAATCATGTCGACCGCCCAGGTATGAGGCACCACCAGGATCACCGGGCGGCCTGCAGCCTGCTCCGCTTGCACATGTTCCCAGCCGGTGACCTTGATGCGGCGGGTCAGCCGCGCCTTGCTGCGCCAGCTGAGCTCGCCAAAGCCCATAAAGGTCTTGAGCCCGACCCGGATCGATTTGAGCAGCAGCGCCTGCCGTGCAGCGGCATCCAGCTCGGGAAAGCAGATCTTGAGGTTGGTATCGGCGATATAGGCCTGCTTTTTCGAAAAACGCAGCAGGGTCGGCGAAACCAGATCGGCAAAGCGATCCCTCAATCTCGCAGGAGTAAATGCCAGCAGGGAGAGCAGGCCCAGCGCGCACCAGCTGCCCCACCATTTGGGATGCAGCAGGCGGCTATGAAATGAGGTATCAAATACCGGATCTAACGCAGACATGGCGGCCATCAAGTCATCAAAAACAAACGGTTATTGTAGTTATCCTGACATTTTTTTCTACCCTGGGGAGGCTGGCCATCAGCCTGCAAGGCACTGATCAGACTAGTTATCATAAAAAATGGCCCACCAGGGGCCATTTCAATCAATCCAAATTCTGGGTCAGCCGTGGGGTGACAATCCCTTGCGGATCCGCTGGATCCCCGCCTCGTAAAGGCCATCCAGCCCCTCCTGATCTTCACGGGTATCGAAGATCTTGAGGAACCACATATACTGGCCCGGATGGCGCATCAGCTGCTGTTGCACCATGTCGTTCATGCGACAGGTATCGGCCATCACATCCTCGGTGGGATAGTTGTCGAACGGTGCCTCAATCTCCAGTCGGTAGCAGTGGTTCGCTTCGTCATAGCAGGCGAGCAGCGGCACCGCCTTGGCACCACTGACCTGCACCAGACGGGGCAAGGCAGGCAGGGTTGCTTTGGGATAGCCAAAGAAGGGGGCGAAGATGCTCTTCTCACGGCCATGATCCTGATCCGGCAGATAGAAGAAGCTGCGACCGCTCTTGATGGTTCTGATCACCGCCTTGATCCCGGCGCTGCGCTCATAGACGCGGCAACCGTTCTTGGCTCGCGCACGGTTGAGGTGCCAGTCAAACACCGGATTGCGCGCCCGTTTCATCATGGTGCACATGGGCACCCCGCGCTGGGTGAAGCAGTAACCGGCGGCATCCACCGGCCAGGTATGGGGCACCACCAGGATCACCGGACGGCCGGCCGTCCGCTCCGCCTCGATATGCTCCCAACCGATCACCTGCATCCGGCTCATCAGATAACGCTGACTGCGCATGGTGAACTCGCCAAATCCCAACAGACTCTTGAGGCCGACCCGGATCGAGGTCAGTGCAATGGCATCCCGCTCTTCCGGGCTCTTGTCCGGGAAGCAGATCTCCAGATTGGTTCTGGCGATATAGATCTGTTTTTTCGAGATACGAAACACCAGCGGTGCCAAGGCTTCGGCCAAACGGTCGCGCAATCGCACCGGCACAAAGGCGAGCAGCATCAGCACACCGAGCGCCAGCCAGCTGAACCAGTAGCGGGGATGCAGAAAACGGGCTTCAAAAGAGGAGTCAAATACGGGATCTTGGGACGACATGTATTGGGGTCGAGCGAAAAAGTGGTACTGCATTGTAGTCGTCCTGACAGGTAATACCAGTTAAATCCATGGCAAATAGCCCGCCACGGGCGCCACATCAAAAAACCATAAAAAAATGCCCCGCACTGCGGGGCATTTTGCTCGTTACACAACCAGGGTGGAGGCTCTTTGTCCATCCATCGTATGACTGGTCGTTTATCCCGTCGCTCTCGGAGCGCACTGCTTATCCATTTCCCGATGTCACATCTTCTTCAAGATTTAACGGTGAGCACCCTGGCGGACCATGCCGTTATTCATTTCGGTATTACGCTGCGGCAGAAAAAACATCAGGTAACGCAGTGCCACATACCCGACGATGACGGTAGCCACCCCCAGCTCGAAGTGGGCCAGCAGTCTGATCTGCTCGACGTAGTGACTCCCTTGCGCAAACCCTTCAACCAGATGAGCCACTTTGAACAGGGCGGTGGCACCGATCACCAGCGGGAAGGTGAAGGCGGCATAACCCGGCGAAAAGGGCAAACGCAGCAGTTTGATGAAGGCCAGATAGATGATACCAGTCATCAGGATGGCAATCCCCAACAGCACGGCCACCAGCAGCAGTGACGGCTCCTGGCTGACGGTCAGGTAACCGGCCAGAGAGAGGCTGGCAGGGGCCGCCAGAATGGCGATGGTCGGTTTGGCGGCATCCGGCACTTCATGGCTGAAGATCAGGCGATAGAGCATCAGCGGCAGCATCAGGCCGTAGCAGATGATCCCGAACCAGAGCAGACCGTTGGCCAGCGGGGCAAATTGACCGCCCGGGAAGGCGACGTCAGCCACGATGATCCCCACCGGCGGCACGAACCAGCTCGGCACCATGTGGTGGATTTCAAACTCTTTGGCGCGATGCCAGATAAAGGTGGCCAGGAACAGCAGGTGAACCGCCACGGCAAACAGCCAGAGGGCCTCGCCCGCTTGCGGCGCAATCATACCCAGCGCTTTGGAGACCACCATGGTGCCCATGGCATAGGTCGGTACCACACTGCCCACCACAGGGTGAGCGAGATCCTGCAACAGCAGGCGGGGGTGAAGCAGAAACTTGAAGGTCAGGATCACCAGCAGCACGGCCGCAATGGCAGCGCCCAGCAGTTGCATCCGGCCATCGAAGTGACCGGCATTTTCCCAACACCAACCAAGGCTGGCGATGCCCAGCGCCAGACCCGCCATGGGGGTTGGGGCGGCAGCCAGTGATTTACGGGTTCTTGCGATCATGATGACACCTTTCTATTGATGACTATGGCGATAGGATAATGGTCCCTTATCGTTTACGATATCTAAATGAATTAAATCAATCATTCAGGAAAACCAAACACGATGAAACTGACCCTGCAGCAGCTGAAAGTGTTCGCCACCATTGCCCGCTATGGAAACCTTGGCCTTGCCGCCAACGAGCTCTGCCTGAGCAAGGGGGCCGTCTCCCAGTCGCTGCAGGAGCTGGAGCGCCAGCTCTCCACCCCGTTGTTTGACCGCATTCACCCCAGATTGCAGCTCAATAACGAAGGGCGCCTGCTGCAACCGGCCGCCGAAGAGCTGCTGACCCGGATGCAGGATATCGAGAACCTGTTCAGTCCCGATGCCGAACCGAGCGGCCAGCTGCGCCTTGGTGCCAGCCAGACCATCGGCAACTACCTGCTCCCTACCCTGCTCGCCAGCAGCAAACAGGAGCTGGGGCTCCCCCCCAAGGTGACCATCAACAACACTCACCTGCTCTGCCATGCGCTGGCCAACTTCGAGCTGGATATGGCACTGATCGAGGGGGAGAACCACCACCCCGACCTGCTCGCCGAACCCTGGCTGCAGGACGAGATGCTGGTGGTGGCCCCACCCGGTCACCCGCTTGCCAACAAGAAGGAGCTCTCCCTCTCCCGTCTGGGGGGCGAGACCTGGGTATTGCGTGAAGCACAATCGGGCAGCCGCGAGCAATTTATCCAGCAGATCCAGCCCGAGCTGCCCCGCTGGCAACCAGGGCTTGAACTCAACACCCTGGAGGCGGTGATGCTGGCGGTGGAGAAGGGGCTTGGTATCTCCTTTATCTCCCGGCTGGCAGCCTCGGATCGCCTGGCAGATGGGCGGCTGATCGCCCTGCCCCTCTCCCGCCGCTTCCCGCGCCAGCTCTCCCTTATCTGGCACAAGCAGAAGTACCACTCCACCTCCCTGCGCCACTTTATCCACTTCTGCCGGGCTCAGGTGAAGGATGCCGAGGTGAGCCGCGCAGAGTAACGCGCGCTCGGAGCGCCGCTGACAGGCCCGCCCGCCAATGATGGAAAAAGCAGAGAGGGAGCCACGGCTCCCTCTCTTTGATTCGCTTGCTCGGTATCACTGCGCCAGACTGCGCAACCAGCTGATCTCATCGCCCCAGATGGACTCGTCTATGGTCTCGAGGATCAGCGGAATGCGATCGAAGCGATCATCATTCATGATGTGGTGGAAAACAGCCTCCCCCAGATTGCCCTCCCGCAAGCTGTGGTGGCGATCGACCCGGCTACCGAAGGTGCACTTGGCGCCGTTGATATGCATCCCCTTGAGATAGTGAAAACCCACCGTGCGGTCGAACTCGGCAAAGACGGCAGCGCAGCTCTCGGCGGTGCGCAGATCGTAGCCAGCGGCAAAGGCGTGGCAAGTATCGAAACAGATCCCGACCCGGCTCTTGTCCTCCACCCCCTCGATGATGGTGGCGAGGTGCTCGAACGACCAGCCGAGGTTGGTCCCCTGCCCAGCGGTATTCTCGATCACCGCCGTCACCCCTGCACTGCGCTCCAACGCCCAGTTGATGGACTCGCTCACCAACTTGAGGCTGGACGCCTCTGGGATCTGCTTGAGATGGCTACCGGGATGGAAGTTCAGATAGCAAAGCCCCAGCTGCTCGCAGCGTTTCATCTCGTCGAGAAACGCATCGCGGGATTTGGCCAGACCATCGGGATCCGGGTGGCCCAGATTGATGAGGTAACTGTCGTGGGGCAGGATCTGCTCCGGCAGAAAACCGGCCTTGTCACAGGCCGCCTTGAAGGCACGGATGGTGGCATCCGACAAGGGCGCCGCCTGCCACTGACGTTGATTCTTGGTAAAGAGGGCAAACGCGTTGGCCCCGATGGCCTGGGCGCGGGCGATGGTATTTTCCACCCCGCCGGCCGCACTGACGTGGGCTCCAATATATTTCATACAATCTCCTCAATACGGCAAGCCGCCATTATGCCGCTCCCGCCCGGCCACGCCAAACCGGGATATCCGATAGCGGGTATCGACAAATAGCGCCACCTTGGCGAATCGAAGCACTGCGTTTCATGGCGTAATCGGCCTGCACTGTCGCAACCGCTCCGCAGAAGGGATAGTTAGAGCCCGTCCACGCCAGCATGGCTGCCCATAAAAAACGCAGCGTATCGCCTGAGCAATAACGCTGCGTCTTTGGCTCTCTCGGCCGTCCCCCTTGCCGTGGCCCGAATGGCCAGCGACAAGGGAGCAAGAATGCGCGGGGAGAGTCGCCTTAGAAGGGCATTTTAAAACCCGGCGGCAGTTGCATGCCACCGGTCAGTTCGCCCATCTTGGCCTTGTTCTGCTCTTCCACACGACGCACGGCATCGTTGCAAGCGGCAGCAACCAGATCTTCCAGCAGCTCCTTGTCATCTTCCATCAGGGAGGGGTCGATCTCGATGCGACGGACGCTGTGGCTACCGGTCATGGTGACCTTGACCATGCCCGCACCGGCTTCACCGGTCACTTCCATCTGAGCCAGCTGCTCCTGCGCCTTCTGCATACGCTCTTGCATCTGTTGGGCCTGTTTCATCAGGTTCCCCATTCCACCTTTACCAAACATATGTCGTCTCTCGTCTTGAAATCCGGCATCCAGCGCCGGGCTGTGGGCTTGTCTGTCCTAGATGGGGACAGCCAAACTGCTTTTCAACCGGAAGCAAGCTCCCGGCCACGGAATTTAGCGGTTGAGGGGCTCGATGCTCTCGTGATGGAGCACGGCACCAAACCGCTGAACTAAAAACTGCACGTTGGGATCCTGCTCCAGGTCCCGGGTCACCTGCTCCCGCACCCCGAGATAAAGGCGATGTTCGATCTCAAGGGGGGTCTCCTGGTCAGGCACCACACCAAGCGTCACCTCGACCTGCACCGGTTGACCCAGCGCTGGCCCGATGATCTCGGCCAGATCGGCGCGCGCCTTGTCGCTCACCAGATGGCGCTGCTCGGGCTTGAGGGTTAGCAGTACCTTGTCCCCTTCCCGCGTCATCACCGAGTTGATGGCGAGCTGACGCAGCCGCCCTCCCACCTGAGTGTGAGCGATCAACTCGGCCCAAGGGTCGCCGCAACCATTGAGCAGCGAGGAGGGGATAAGGCGAGTCGCCTCCCCCTCTTGCGGCTCGCTGTCGCTCTCGAGCTCATCCCAGTCGATGGTCTCCATCACCGGCTGAGCGGGCTCATCCTGCGTCACAGGGGCAACAGCCACCGCCGTGGTGGCAACGGGCGGCAGGGTCGCAGGGGCGGGCGTCACCGCAGGCGCCGTGGCGCCGCACTCGCCGGGTCGATAGCTCGGCTGCCCGTCGAGATCCCAAGGTGGCAGATCGGTTGGCTGGGCCGGTGCCGTGACAGGGGCGTGGCTCATCACCTGAGTCTGCTCGGCAAAGCCCTGATTGAGGTACTCCTCGTAATCGCCGTTATCAACCTGCGGCTCGTAACCGTCGCCATAGAGATCCACCGGTGGCAGATCATCATAGTGTCCCATCGTCGCCATCCCCTGCCCGGCCGGTTGGCTGACAGAGACTGGCTGTTGGGTGACGGCCGGAGCAGCAGCGGGCGCGACAGGACGAGCTGGCGCAACCGGCACCGCGCGCGGCGCGGGCGCCGCCGGGGCATCTTGACCACGCTGGCGGCTGCGCAGCATGTTTCGCTTGCCAAGCAGGCTCTGCATGCTCGACACCGCTGAAACAGCTTCAGGAGCGGTAACCAGCGCGGTTGTCGGCTCGAGCGTAGGCTCGAAGGGGGCGGTCAGCGGCTCGCCACGGGAATAGTCGGTATCGGCTGCGGCAGACTCTCGCTCATCAGCATCTGCGGGCTGTGCAGCCGAGTGCGCAGACACATCGGGCTGCACATGGGGTAACGCGGGCTCGGGTTGATACCCCATGCCCGCAGCTTCACGCAGCAGCTCATCCTGCTGGCTGAACAGCTCGGCGGCTTGCGCCTCCTCCTCGCTGTCGGCGGGGTTGCCGATGTCATCCGTCATCGCAGGCAGGGAGACATCAACCGCGGGCACTGCACTGGTAGCAACAGGCGTGCTGGCAACAGGGCTGGCTAGCGGTGCAGGCACGGCGCCGCTGATCGGTGCCACTGCGGCCGATTCAGCGGCCGGGCGCTTTCCCGGCAAAGAGGCAATCGAAGTAGCGCTGCTCGCCGCACTGCTCGTCATTGACGGGGGCAGCGCGGTGAGGCTGGCCGGATGCAGGGCATCGCGCCTTGGGGAGAAGGCGAGCATCCGCAGGCAGGTCATCTCCAGCGCAGTGCGGCCATCGGGGGCCCAGGGCAGATCTTTACGGCCACCCAGCACGATCTGGTAGCAGAGCTGCACCTCTTCCGGGCTCATCGCCTTGGCCAGTTGCAGCAGGGAATCAGCATCCGCCCCCTGTTCCTGCACACTGGCAGGCAGCAGCTGTGCCATGGCGATGCGATGGAGCAAGCCTTCCAGCTCGGCGTGGAGCTGATCAAAATCGGGGCCCAAGGTGGCGATCTCGGTGATCTTGGCCATGGTCGCGGGGGCATCTTGCCGCAAAATGGCTTCCAGCAGCTGGTGCAGATGGCGGTGATCGAGCGTGCCCAGCATCGCCAGCACACTCTCGAGGCGCACGCTACCATTGCCGTGGGCCAGCGCCTGATCGGTCAGGCTCAGGGCATCGCGCATACTGCCGTCAGCGGCTTTGGCCAAAGCCAGCAGGGCGCGGGGCTCAAACGGCTGCCCCTCCTGATCCAGCACCCATTCGAGCTGCTTGGCAATCTGGGTCTGATCCAGACTCTTCAGATGAAACTGCAGGCAGCGCGAGAGGATGGTAATGGGCAGCTTCTGCGGATCCGTGGTGGCCAGCAGAAACTTCACATAGGGGGGCGGCTCTTCCAGGGTTTTCAGCAGCGCGTTGAAGCTGTGGCGCGACAACATGTGCACTTCATCGATGAGGTAGACCTTGAAGCGGCCACGGGCCGGGCGGTACTGCACGTTGTCGAGCAGCTCGCGGGTATCTTCCACCTTGGTGCGGGACGCCGCGTCAATCTCCAGCAGGTCGACAAAGTTGCCCTGATCGATCTCTCGGCAGGTATCACAGACGCCACACGGATGGCTGCTGATCCCCTGCTCGCAGTTGAGGCTCTTGGCCAGAATACGGGCGATGGTGGTCTTGCCGACCCCACGGGTACCACTCAGCAGATAGGCGTGATGCAGCCGTCCCTGATCCAGGGCGTTGGTCAAGGCGGTCAGCACATGTTGCTGGCCTACCACTTGTTCAAACGTATGGGGGCGCCATTTACGCGCCAGAACCTGATAGCTCATAAATCCATCATGCAGGGAAGACAGGGCATTGAGGCCGGATGCTAACACAAATGGCGGGCTGGCTGTATCGGCTATCGGTGAGAGCGGGAGGGATCGCTTGATTTTCAAACCGATGCCCGCACGGGCACCGGTTCAATGCAGGCCCGATGCAGAGGATCGGGCCGAAGAGGCATTACTCGCCGGCCAGCTCGACCAGTGAGACTACCTTGATGCCAGCAGCAGTCAGGCGGGCATCGCCACCCAGAGACGGCAGGGAGATGATGAAGGCAGCATCGGCCACTTCACCACCTGCGCGGCGGATCAGCTTGACGGTCGCATCGACGGTACCACCGGTCGCCAGCAGATCGTCCACGACCAGCACTTTGTCACCGGGCACGATGGCATCGGTGTGCAGTTGCAGGGTGTCGGTGCCGTACTCGAGGGCATAGGACTCCTCGATCACTTCGCGCGGCAGCTTGCCCGGCTTGCGAACCGGCACGAAGCCCAGCCCCATGGCATAGGCAACCGGCGCGCCAAAGATGAAGCCGCGGGCTTCGGTGCCAACAATCTTGGTGATCCCTTGATCACGATAATGATTGGCCAGCAGATCGATGGTGGCCTTGAAGGCCTCAGCGTTCTCGATCAGGCTGGTGATGTCACGAAACAGAATGCCCGGCTTCGGATAGTCGGGAATGGTCTTGATGCTTGCTTCGATAAATTTCAGGGTTTCCGGATTCATGTGTTGACCGCTTATTTTTTTGACCCAAGGGTGGCCATTTTTTCTCAATTCCCTTCTGCGGGAAATAAAAAAGCCTGTCACGCAAAAATGACAGGCCGACTCCATAGCATTATTGCTGCAATAGCTTAGGGACTTCACTTCACCATTGCAACTGGCTCCAGCACCGGCAGGCGCATTAACCAGGTGAGCAGGATCACCATTATGATAACCAGCAACCCCTTGACCCACAGCAGTGGCACCACCGCCAGTGACACCGAAAAGGTGAGCAAAATGAAGATAATGGCGCGCCGTCTGGCCTGACGACGAATGCCGCGATACTGCTGCCAATCCACGATGGGCGGGCCAAACCAGGGATGGGTCAACAGCCAGCGATGAAAACGGGGCGATGAGCGGGCAAACAGGGCGGCAGCCAGCAACATGAAGGGGGTAGTCGGCAACAGGGGCAGCACAATGCCCACAATACCGGTGACAAATGCCAGCCACCCGAGCGCCATTAGACACCAACGCTTCATTCCTTCTCCTTGCGTGATTTATCTCCCTCTAGCCTAACAGAGTTTGAGCGGGTGCTGACAGCGGGCCGCAACCCCACTACAATCTGCGCTCTTTTTTCTTGCCACTCTCATCGGAAAGCCGTTATGCGCGTTATTTTGGCCCCCATGCAGGGGGTACTGGATCACCTGATGCGGGAGGTTCTCACCTCCGTCAATGATTACGATCTCTGCGTGAGCGAGTTTATCCGGGTCGTCGATCAGCTGCTGCCCGCCAAGGTGTTCTACCGCCTCTGCCCTGAACTGCTGCAAGATGGCAAAACCCGCGCAGGCACCCCGGTGCGGGTACAACTGCTGGGGCAACACCCCGAGTGGCTGGCCGAGAACGCCGTGCGCGCCATCGAGCTAGGCTCCCCCGGCGTCGATCTCAACTTCGGCTGTCCCGCCCCTACGGTCAACAAGAGCAAGGGCGGTGCGGTGCTGCTCAAAGAGCCCGAGACCATCTACCGCATCGTCAAGGCGGTGCGCGAGGCGGTGCCCGCCCATCTGCCGGTGAGCGCCAAAATTCGCCTCGGTTACGATGATAAGGATCTCTATCTGGAGAACGCTCAGGCGGTCTTCCAGGGGGGCGCCAACGAGCTAGCCGTTCATGCCCGCACCAAGCGCGAAGGGTACAAGGCCCCCGCTCACTGGGAGTATGTGGACGCCATTCGCCGCGCCCTGCCCATCCCCGTCACCGCCAACGGCGAGATTTGGGATCATAAAGATGCCCTCGCCTGTGCCAGGGTCTCGGGTTGCGATGCCCTGATGGTCGGGCGCGGCGCCATCTCCCTGCCCAATCTGGCCAACGTGATGAAAACCGGCTGTCCGCACATGAGCTGGGCCGAGGTGCTGCAGTTGATGGTGAGCTATACGGAGCAGGATCTGGCCAGCGAAAAAGCCGACTACTACCCCAGCCGCATCAAACAGTGGTTCAGCTACCTCAAGCGGGAATATCCCGAAGCGGACCTGCTGTTTCAGGAGATCCGGGTGCTCAAAGAGACGGATCCGATCCGCGATGCCCTGCTGCAAGCAGCCAAAAGCCACGGCTAACCACGTTTAACTTGACGCATATCATCTTGATAAAGTTATCGGATCCCTATACTGCCCCGAATCTGTCGTTTGTCCTGTGGGGGATAATGTGTGTGAAATGACGCAAGCACAGTTGACTGTCTGGCGTAATCGCCTGCTGTCCGACTGGGCCCAGGTACGAGAAACGCTGATCGGTCAGCTTAAAGCCTGCCGCCGTGACGAGTGGGCCGAGCAGGTCGGTCACTGCGAGCAGGATCAACTGGTGGAACTGACCAGCCGGCTGGATCTGCCGAAGGTTGAGCAGAGCGTGGCCCGCCTCAAGCGGATCGATGCGGCACTCTGCCAGATGGATCTTGGCCTCTATGGCCTATGCTCCGATTGTGAAGAGCCGCTTTCCATCGAACAGCTGGAACAGGATCCGACCCTGCAACGCTGCCCGCGCTGTGAAACCCGCTATCGCAAGGGATTCCACGCCCACGAACTGTGAGGGATGCACATCTGTGCATCCGCTCAACCCTCAGCACTGGTTACTCCGTCGTTCCTGTCCAATACTCACCGTATCAGCCTGTTCGAGGGTATGCGTTGTGTACAGACTCTTGTTGTTATGGTGTTTGTGTTGCCAGGCTACGGCACAGGAGTCATTGGTCGTGGGCTGGGTCGACTGGCAGCCCTTCAGTTATCGCAATGAACAGCAACAGCTCCGCGGACTGGATGTGGAGCTGCTCAACGCCATCTTCCTGCGGGCCGGTTACCGGGCCAAATTCAATGAAATGCCTTGGGCTCGCGTGCTGCACGAGCTGAAATTCGGCACGGTTCAGCTGACCATGTCAGCCAATATCACCGCCGAGCGGCAGCAATATGCCCGCTTCAGCCACCCCTATCGGGAAGAGGAGACGGCCATCATTATCCGTCGGCAAGATGCCGAACGCTGGCGCGGGATCACCACCCTGGAGCAGTTGATCAACACCCCCGACTTCCATATCGGGGTGCTCAAGGGCTTTGATTACGGCAATACCTTCCGCCAGTTGATGGCAAGGCCCGAGCTGCAGCCTCGCTTGCAGATGCGCCTGCGGCTGGATCAGCTGCTGAAGATGTTGCAAGGGGGTCGGATCCAGGGGTTTATTCTGGATCCCCACGGACTGCAGGGGTTGCAGGATAAGGATGAAGTGCAGGATCAGCTGCATACCCTGCTGCGTATCGAAGTCACGCCGGTTCACCTGATGCTGAGCAAAGAGAGCACTACTGAGGCGCAACTGCAGCGGATCAATCAGGCTATCGATCAATTGAAACAGAGTCCCGACTATCAGCAGATCCTCGATCGCTATCAGTTCAGATCCCTGCATTCACAGGAAAACACCCATAAGTAAGGGGAGCATCAGCTCCCCTTACTGTCTCAAGCAAACCCAATCCTGTCTCAAACAACCCTGGTTGCAACTTGCCAGGACGTTTTGGTCACCGATAACGTGATTGTTAAACCTGGCTATCAGCGTCCCAGCACAATGTCGGCAAGGTGGGCGAAGTGGTGGATTTCGTGGGTGGCATCGCACTCGCCCGCTTGCCGCGCCGGGTTGTACCAGCAGGTTGCCAGCCCCTGCGCCGCCGCCCCGGCAATATCGGTTTTCGGGTTATCCCCCACCATCAGCACCCGGGCCGGATCTGGCTGCCCCATCAGGGAGAGGGTGTGCTGGAAAATAGCTGGCGCCGGCTTGGTCACCCGGATCTCGTCGGAGATCACCAGCGGCTCGAACCACTCGCTCCAGCCCAGTTTGCCGAGCCGCCCCCGCTGGGGCACGCTGAAACCATTGGTGATGATCCCCATCCGCACCTTGCTGCGCAGCTGCTGCAGGGTCTCGACCACCCCTTCGAGAGGCATGCTAAGGGCGATGATTTGCTCCAGAAAGGTGTTGTTCATCGCCATGGGATCGGCGGCAACCTGCTGGGCAAAGAGGGAGAAGCGGGTCTGCTGCAACGCCGTTGCATCGATCTCGCCATCATTGTACTGCTGCCAGAGCCCGTGGTTGAGGGTGTGGTACTGCGCCATGCTGGCGTCATCAGCCTGTACGCCATAGATCTGCAAGGTGTGAGTCAGCGCAGAGGCGACCGGAAAATCGAGCAGGGTTTCATCCAAATCGAACAGCACCCAGTCATAGCTTGGTTTTTTCACAGAACTCCTTGTTATCATTCAGATTATTCAGAGGCTTGGCGACCAACTCTGCCAAGCGGGCTGGCCAGCAGATCCAGCGTGAGACGCACGCCGAAGCCGGTCACTTCGCTGGAGACCACCCCATTGCCCCCTTTGTTGCGAAAACCGCTCAGGTCGAAGTGCAGCCAGGGGGTCTGCTCGGGCACGAAGTGGGCGAGGAAACGGGCCGCATCGATGTGATCCGGCGAACTGCCCGGCGCACACTGCAACAGATCGGCCCACTCGCTTTCGATGTTGTCGTCGTAATCGTCATCAAGCGGGAAGGGCCAGACTCGTTCGCCGCTGCGCTGACCCAGATTGACCAGCGATGCTATCCACTCGCTGCGATTGGTAAAGACCCCGCTATAGCGGCTACCCAGCGCCCGTTTGCAGGCCCCGGTCAGGGTCGCGTAATCGAGCAGCAGATCTGGGGTATCCTGCACCGCCATCGCCAGGGTGTCGGCCAATACCATTCGCCCTTCGGCATCGGTATCGACCACCTCGATGGAGGTCCCATTGATGGCAGTCACCACCTCGCCGGGGCGATAGGCGTGAGGGCCGATATGGTTCTCGGCAATGGCCAGCCAGCAGTGTACCTCGTAGGGTAGCTGAGCTCGGCTGATAGCGTAGAGAGCCCCCAGCGCCACCGCGCTGCCCCCCATGTCCAGATGCATGCCATACATGCTGCCGGAGACCTTGAGGTTGTAACCGCCAGAGTCGTGGCAGATCCCCTTGCCCACCAACGCAATGCGACGCACCGGTTTGGGTGGATAGTAGCTGAGCTTGACCATGGCTCCCTGATTGTCTTCCGAGCCACGAGCAACAGCCAGAAACGCCCCCGCCCCCAACTCGGCCAGCTGCGCCTGATCATAGTGATGGCACTGCCACCCCTCATCTTGCGCCAGCTTGCTGACAAACTCGCGATAGCTGGCGGCCGTCAGCTCGGAGGCAGGCAACACCGCCAGATGGCGAGCCAGCCCGTTACCCCCCGCTTCGCTGTAAAGGCGCGCCAAGTCCAGCACCACCGCGGGTGAAACCTTGATCTGCTGGTAGCTCCAGCTGATTGCGCTGCGGCGCTTGCTGGTGGGCAACGAAATATTGGCAGCAAGCAGGGCTGACAACATCACTTCGGCCAGTATCACTCGCTCGGAGGGGGAAAAACCTTCCAGATGCAGCCCGAGGCGCTCCACATTGAGCCCAGAAAGAGGAGCAATCCAGACTCTGATCTGTTTATAGAGGCGGTGATCCCGCGTCACACTGCCGGCCACAAACATCACCTGCAACAGGGTATTGCCATGCATCAGGGTAAAGGGCGCTTTTTTCCCCAGCGCAAGCTGGGTCTGGAGACCCGCAAGAGCGGGCAGCGAAAGTAAAGACTCCTTCTGCTCTTCAGCGATCAGCAGCAGTTGCAACGGCAGCCCTTGGGCAAGGGCTTCTGCCAGCGTGGCATCCCGGCTTTCAATAGCAGGAGGAAGATAGGTGAAGGGAGTGATCACAGGCGCGTGCCTCATCCATGAAGAGATACCTGATGATACCCAACAAATGGTTGATACGACCAGTTTTGGTCTTGAAAAAGCGTCAAAAATAGCAGCAATCACCACATGTTGACGAGCATCAAGAAGGATTGTTCAATGAGTGGCAATGCAGGAAGGGAACGTAGAGAAAGTTGGTTGCGGGGGCCGGATTTGAACCGACGACCTTCGGGTTATGAGCCCGACGAGCTACCGAGCTGCTCCACCCCGCGTCCGAATTGTCACCCCCAAGCCGAGCAGTAGCTTGGTAGCGTTTGTCTGCTTTCGACTGTTTATACAATCGTAAGCTGACGAAAGAGCTGGTTGCGGGGGCCGGATTTGAACCGACGACCTTCGGGTTATGAGCCCGACGAGCTACCGAGCTGCTCCACCCCGCGTCCGAATTGTCACCCTCAAGCCGAGCAGTGGCTTGGTGGCGTTTGTCTGCTTTCGATGATTTACACCATCGCAAGCTGACGAAAGAGTTGGTTGCGGGGGCCGGATTTGAACCGACGACCTTCGGGTTATGAGCCCGACGAGCTACCGAGCTGCTCCACCCCGCGTCCGAATTGTCACCATCAAGCCGAGCAGTAGCTTGGTGGCGTTTGTCTGCTTTCGACTGTTTACACAATCACAAGCTGACGAAAGAGTTGGTTGCGGGGGCCGGATTTGAACCGACGACCTTCGGGTTATGAGCCCGACGAGCTACCGAGCTGCTCCACCCCGCGTCCGAATTTTTCTCGAAGTGGCCGAGCAGTAGCCAGTTCGATTTCTCCTTTCCCACCAACCGGTTACACCGGCTTGACTGGTCAGGATCTCAGATGGTTGCGGGGGCCAGATTTGAACTGACGACCTTCGGGTTATGAGCCCGACGAGCTACCGGGCTGCTCCACCCCGCGTCTGAGGTCGCCAATAATAGGCGCCAGCGCACAGATTGCAAGTAAATATCTCAAAAAAAGTTTATTCGTAGATTAATCGGACAAATAGTGCGGTCATTAGCAGCATCATGCTGTTTTTTCAGGCAATCGAGTCCTTGCCAGGCATCCGGCACTACACTCAATAAGGTGAACACTCCTCATTTTGGGTAGGTAGAATATGCGCATCTCCGCCGGTCACTGCCGTCAGTTGGGGGCCACACCCGACAGTCACGGCGTCAACTTCGCGATCTGGGCACGCCTCGCCAGCCGGGTCGAACTGCTGCTCTTCGCAAGCGCAGACGATGCGACCCCCGAGGTGATCCCCCTCTCCCCGCGCCTTAACCGCACCGCCTACTACTGGCATATCCATGTGGAGGGGATCTCGGTCGGGCAGCGTTATGCCTATCGCATTCAGGGCCCGTGGCGCCCATATGGCGGCACCCGCTTCGATGCCGAGAAGGTGTTGCTCGACCCTTACGGCCGCAGCATCGAGCTTGGCGCCAATTACGATCGATGGGCGGCGGCCCGTCCCGGCAGCAATCTGGCTTGTTGCGCCAAGAACAAGGTGGTCGATACTCGCCACTACGACTGGGAAGGAGACAAACTGCCCGCTCACTCCCTCTCCCGCTCGGTGATCTACGAGCTGCATCTGGGGGGCTTTACCAAGTCCCCGAGCTCCGGGGTCGATCCGGCGCTGCGTGGCACCTATCTCGGATTGATTGAGAAGATCCCCTACCTGCAATCTCTCGGTGTCACCGCCGTCGAGCTGCTGCCGGTATTCCAGTTCGATCCTCAGGATGCGCCCAAAGGACTCTCCAACTACTGGGGTTACAGCCCCATGTCCTTTTTCGCCCCCCACGCCCAATACGCCTGCGGCGATGATCCGCTGACCGAGTTTCGCGACATGGTCAAGGCGCTGCACAAGGCCAATATCGAGGTGATTCTGGACGTGGTTTACAACCACACCGCCGAAGGGGGTGATGATGGCCCCACCTTCTCGTTTCGCGGCATCGACAACGAGGCCTACTACATCCTCGACAACAACCAGAAGGACACCAACTATTCAGGCTGCGGCAACACCTTCAACGGCGCCCATCCGGTGGTGCTGCGGATGATCATGGACAGCCTCCACTTCTGGCGTCAGGAGATGCACGTCGATGGCTTTCGGTTTGATCTGGCCGCCATTCTGTCGCGGGACGAGTCGGGTCAGCCGCAGGCCAATGCGCCTACCCTGCGCACCATAGATACCGACCCCAACATCGCCGACATCAAGCTGATTGCCGAAGCCTGGGACGCGGGGGGGCTCTATCAGGTGGGGTCACTGGCCGGCGCCCGCTGGCGTGAGTGGAACGGCCAGTTCCGGGATGATGTGCGCCGCTTTCTGCGCGGGGATGACAACAGCGTCACCGCCTTTGTCGAGCGGCTCTGCGGCAGCCCCGACATCTACCACTATCACCACGCCGATCCCGAGAAGAGTATCAACTTCGTTACCTGCCACGACGGATTTACCCTGTGGGACTGGGCCAGTTACAACAGCAAGCACAACGAAGCCAACGGGGAGGAGAACCGTGACGGCTGCGATCACAACTTCAGCTGGAACCACGGCCATGAAGGGGTAACGGAAGATCCCCAGATCAACGCCCTGCGGATGCGCCAGGCCAAAAACATGATGGTGGCGACCCTGCTCTCGGTGGGATCCCCCATGCTGCTGATGGGAGACGAGCTGCTGCGCACCCAGCGGGGCAACAACAACGGCTACTGTCAGGACAATGCTACCTGCTGGATGAACTGGCTGCCCAATGCCCGCAGTCAGGAGATGTTCCGCTTTATGAAGGAGCTGATCCAATACCGCAAACACCTGTTCCAGCGCCCGGAGCAGGAGAGCATGCCGCTGTCGCTCACCGAGATCCTGCGCCACAGCGAGATCTGCTGGCACGGGGTCAACGCCGGGCAACCGGATTTCAGCCCCCACTCCCACGCCATCGCCATGTCGGCGCTGTCGAGCGAAACCAAGCTGGCGCTCTATGTGCTGTTCAACGCCTACTGGGAGCCCCTCACCTTCAACCTGCCGAGCCCGCCAAAGGGGGTCGGCGGCTACTGGCGGCGGATCCTCGATACCGCCCTCCCCTCGCCGCAAGATATCTGCACCTTCGGCATGCCGCTGGAGGGACTGACCCGGGAGTATCTCGCCCAGCCGCGCAGCAGTTGCCTCTTTATCTGCGGGGCCGACGACTTCTATTGATCGATGGCAGCTGCTTGATTGCTGCTAATGGATTGCTGCGATTCCTGCAAGCCAGATATACAAAAGCCCCGAGTGTTGGCTCGGGGCTTTCTCTTTTCAGCGCCAGTGTCAGATCAGCTGGTGCAACACACTGGTAGCGGCGATCTGGGCGATCAGCAGGCCACACAGGGAGGTAGAGACTACCACTGGCGCTGTGTCACGCTGCAAGTAGAGTGGGCTGAACCAGAGCAGCAGAGAGACCACCAGCAGCGCTGCCTGGGTCACCACCGCCGGGATCAGGGCATCGAGATTGGCCTCACCCCCTTGCCAGCCCACCAGCACTGCCAACCAGACAAGGCTGGCCATCGCCCCCACCAGACCGGCCAGCGGCAACAGAGTGTTGAATGCCTTGAGACGATGGCTGGCCCGCAGCAGCATCAGGTGGGCAAAGGCCGCCCCCAGCATCGCCATCTGCAACAGACCGCTCACCCAGCCCTGCAGTTGCAGCAACCCGATGCCATAGAGAGCGAGCGGCAACGCCGGTAGCCAGAGCAGTGTCGAGGGGACTGAACGCTTGCCCTCCAGCCGTGACTGGGCCAGCGACAAACCAACCCCGAGCACCAGTGCAGCCCCACCACTCCAGATGAGCCAGCTGGCCGCCTTGGCCTCGACCGCCAGCATCAGGGAGAGGGCGGTAATAACCCAGATGGAGAAGAGCTGCTGACTGATGCGCGAGCGCTGGCCAGGGCAGATATCACCGCGCCACAGCACGATGCCGAGGGCGATCAGGGCGCCAAGCGCCATCAATCCGGTGAGAGGAAAGAGCCAAAAAGGGAGTTGGACGAACACGATGCCTCCAGCAGTAAAGATTCGAGGTGCGCCACCGGGGCGCCAGAGAGGGGCGAGTATACCCAAACCGGCGGCTATCCCCAATCGCGACAAACAATCGTGGGCAAACAATCCGGGGCAATTTGCCGCCAGCAGGGCCCACCTTGAAGGGCGCCCTGCTGGCAGCCATGTCCATAGGGACGGGATGCAGCGCTGGCGTTAGCCCTGACCGCGGGCCAGCGCCACCACCCGGGCAAACATCTGGCGGATCACCGGCGGAATATGCTCGGCGCCGAGCCGCTCCGCCTCTTCCACCACCGCCAGCGCCATTCCCGGCTTGCTGCGGTGATGGATCGCCTTGTTGATGATATGACTGGCGCTCCACATGGCGCGCCCGCCCACCCCGGCCTCGCGACGAAACACAGCTTCAAAACCGTTGTGATAGAGGTAGTGCTCAATGTCTGCGGCAGGGAGCTGGGTCAGTCGGTCCCGCTCCCGCTCTCCCTTGAGCTGGCCCCGGGCCGAGGTGGCATACTTGAGCCCCGCCTCGTCACCATCGGTCAGCAAGTGCCACTCGATGCCAAAATCCCGCGCCACCTTGATGAGCGGCGACTGGCCGCACTGGGCAAACTCGATGATCCGCACCCCCTCGGCCCGCAGACTGTAACCGCAGATCTGCGCCAGCTCGGAGAGCAGCCAGATCTCGGTCTCCCCCTCCACCAGCAGCCAGCAACGGGCAAACAGCGACATGGGGCGGTTAATCCGCACGTGGAAGGCGATCTTGCGCAGATCGTCGCTGCTGTAACGCTCGCCCCCCAACTGGTGACAGAGGATATCCTGCTGACGACGCACCAGCCGCCGTACCTGATTGAGCGGCAGGGAGGAGAGCAAGTCCCCCGAGTTGGTGGTGAGCAGCTTCTGGCCCGGCAGTTGTTCCAGCAGCCCCCACGCCAGCGCCAGCATGGTCGGGTGCAGCCGGCTCTCCGGGTCCTCCAGGATCATGATGGGGCGGGCCCCCTCCTCCAGCTCGCGGTTGCCCCGCGCTTGCAACAGGGTCGCCGCCATCCCCGCCATTGCCAGCTGCAGGGCGCGGTTATCGGCGCGGCGCAGCAGGGTATGCAGGTTGCCAGGATTGCGCAATGTCATGGGGCGATTGATGATGTCGCGCTGACTACGCGGCTTGTTCTTGATGGGGGCCAGGGCGTTGAAGTAGTGATCCATCAGCTGGCGCACCGCCTGCAGCGCCTCTTTGAGCTCCGGTTCGCCGATCCGCTGGGGTTCGTCGATCAGCTTGTCCGCCAGCTCGCTCAGGCGATGCTCGGAGAGATCTCCCCACTGCAATGTCTCCACCCCGTTGCGAGCGGTACGGGCGTCCCGCAGCCGGAACACCGGGTTCATTGTGATCAGCATGCAGACCAGCTCGTGGGTGTTGGCGATGGGCAGGCTCTTGCCTACCCCGTCGAGAAAGTCGTGAATGGTGAGCACAGAGCCATCCGCCTGCAGCTCGGCGCTGGCGCGATAGTGAATGCGGTGGAATTTGTCCTTGTGCAGCACCCAGGAGGGGCAAAGACGGGCCAGCCGACGGGAGTGCTGACACATCTGGGGTCTGTGCTCACTGAAGGTGAGCACCAGTTGCAAGTGGCGCGCCGGGGCCAATTCGGGATCTTCCGGTTGGTGAAAATCCTCGGCGGTGAACTGATAGGGCTCGGCATCCTGCCCCAGCAGACACCAGAGGGCGCGCAGCAGGCTCGATTTACCCCAGGTATTCTCACCGATCAGCACAGTGGTCTGATCCAGCCCGAGCGACAGGCGATTTATACCGCGAAAACCTTTGACTTCAATACGTTCCAGAAACATCCAGCCGTGTCCACATCATTGTGATGGGGCAATAGTGGCAAAGTTACCGGAAAAATCCTATCGCAGGCGGGGCTTTTTCAACGTGAACTGTGAGGCACTGCAGGTTCGGGAGGGGTCACAACAGCGGTGCGATCTTGCGGGGCATTCCAGTGGCTGAACCAGAGATGACGGGTACGGATTTGACGTTTGCGATAATTCAATGGGCATTCCTTTCAATGGATAAGTGGTAGAGAGTACACCTCTTTTGCCCAAAGTCTCAGGGTTATCTGTGACGGGAAGATGACAATTGTGCCCGCCACTGCCCCGGCGTCAAACCAAACGCCTCGCGAAAACGATTACCGAAATGGGCCTGGGAAGAGAAGCCACACTGACTGGCGATGCTGGCCAGCGGCTCGGGGCCAGCCAACAGCTGCTTGGCCCGTTTGAGCCGCAGCCCCAGCAGATAGCGGTGGGGCGGGCAGCCGAGACTCTGGCCGAACATGCGGGCAAAGTGATACTCGCTCAGCCCCGCCTGCTGGGCCAGCTCTGCCAGCGTGACCGAATCGGCCAGATGGGCCTGCAGATACTCCTGCACCCGCTTGATCACCACGGGCGCCAGCCCGCCGCGTAGAGGCGGCAGACCGGGAGCTTCCTCGGTGTGGTGGCGGTAGGCGTGGAGGATCAACATCCAGGCGCCGTGGGAAAGCGCCAGCCGATCGACCCCGTGCTGCCACTGAAGTTGCATCAGTTGGCGCTGCACCAGTCCGGCCGCCTGCGGATCGTCGATAAAGGTCTTGTCCACCAGTTGCAGGTGGCGCCCCTCCTTGTCACACGCCTCCTCGGCGATACGAGTGAGGTGAGCCGGGGTGAAGTAGAGATGAAAGAAGCGAAACTCTTCGCGCACCAGCCACTCGGATCTGTGGTGATCCGGCATGATGCACACCTTGCCGGTGCCGCCGTGGCCACCCGGACCGTCGAGCCGCTCGGTCTGCTCGCCTCCTTGCAGATAGACGCTCAGGGTGTGGTGGCCCGGCTTGTGATAGCGGGTCTGGTCATAGCAGTTGCGCCAACTGGCGACGCCAAGCCCGGGTTCGAGCCAGCAGGCGTCCTCCAGCCGGGCGCCGGTGCTGACCAGTGCATCAAATACCCCTGCTGTTTTCATTCGCCCCTGCCGCCTGTTCCGGTGTACGTGTTATGCCGCTGCCATCCATCTTACCGACCGCGCCCGCAGATGACAGCGCAAGGCGATGAAAAACCGCAAGATGGTGCAATCCAGCCATCAGGGCTCGCCCCATAGTGGGTCATCTCTCCCTGACTCACCGGAACTGTGATGAATCTGATGCTCTATCTTGCCACCGTGCTTATCTGGGGCAGCACCTGGATTGCCATCGCCTGGCAACTTGGCCCCATCCCCATCGAGGTGTCGGTGCTCTACCGCTTCCTGCTGGCAGCGGTGGCACTGTTTGCCCTGCTCACCGCCAGCGGCCGCTTTCCACGCCTCCCCTGGCACGGCCAGCGTTACGCCGCACTGCTCGGTGCCCTGCTCTTTTCCACCAACTTTCTCTGCTTCTACCACGCCACCCGCTATATCCCGAGCGGCATGTCGGCGGTGATCTTCGCCAGTGCCAGCATCTTCAACGGCCTCAACCTCTGGCTGTTCGAGCGCAAACGCCCCACCCTGCGCTGGTTGCAAGGCTCCTTGCTGGGGCTCTTTGGCACCCTGCTGCTGTTCTGGCCGGTGCTGGCGGATGCGCAATTGGGTGCAAACGGCTGGAAGGGGTTGCTGCTCGCCTGCGGCGGCACCCTCTGCTTTTCGCTGGGCAATCTGGTCTCGGCCCGGGGCCAGCGCCATGGCTACCACGTACTGCAACTGGTGCCCTGGGGCATGGTTTACGGCGTGGTGCTGCTGCTGGGCTGGGTCACATTGCTCGGGCAGCAACTGGTGGTGCCGACCGATGGCCACTATCTGGCGGCCATGGTCTACCTCGCCCTGTTTGGCTCGGTGATCGCTTTTACCGCCTACCTGACGCTGGTGGGGCGCATCGGTGCCAGTAAAGCCTCCTACGCGACCGTGCTCTTTCCGCTGGTGGCGCTTACCCTCTCCACCTTTTATGAAGGCTTTGTCTGGCAGCCGGTCTCGGTGGCCGGAGTGGTGATCAGCCTGATCGGCAATCTGGTGATCTTCGCACCGCCCTTAAGTGAATGGCGCATTCGACCGGCCAAGGCAGCAAACGACCCTTGCTCCTGAACCAGTCAGCCCCTAAGGTAGCGCTGATCAATCTGTGACGATCCTGATGGCGATAAACAAGGGGGCGAGATGTTACTGGAAGGGCTGGAGACGCTGGGCCTGCTGGCGAGCGAAGGGACCATGGCCAAGGTGGCCAGCCGCCTCTATATCAGCCAGTCGGCGGTAAGCAAGCGGATTGCCCAACTGGAGCTGCGCCTTGGCAAGAAGCTGATCGAGCCGGAGGGGCGCCAGATCCGGCTCACCCCGCAGGCGCAGGAGCTGCTGGATAGAGTGGCCCCGAGTCTGGCAGAGATGAAGGGGGTGCTGGCCGATAGTCAGGATCTGGCGGATCAGAGCCCCCTCCCCATCGCCTGCTCCGAAACCCTGCTGGCGGGTTATCTCGCCCACTTTATGCGCGACTATCTGGAGCGCGATCCCCACCTTGCCCTCTCCACCCACCACACGCCGGTCATTCTGGCGCGGGTGCGCAGCGGTGATGCCCTGCTCGGCATCTGCGCCGGTCGGCTCCCTCCCGGCCATGGCCTCGGCGCCGATCTGCTGCTTGAGGAGCCCTTCTATCTGGTGGGCGAGGCGCAGCAGAGCCTGCCGCCAGCCAGCGCAGAAAGCAGGCGCAAGATCCTCACCATGGATCTGGAGAACCCCTCCAACCGCTACCTGCGCGAACCGCTGGCTGATTTGGGGCTGGAGCCCGCCATGGAGCTCGACTCCTATCTGGCGCTCATCGAACTCGCCAAGGCAGGTATTGGCCCTGTGCTGCTCCCCGCTGGCCTGCTGGGGCTGGTGGGAGAACAGGGGGAGATGGCCCGCCCACTGCCCGGGCTGGGCCGCCCCCTTCATCTGGTCTACCGGCCAAACAGCCTAAAGCGCGAGCGCATTGCCCGGCTGGTGAGCGCCCTGCACCAACACTTTCGCCACCGCAGCGACACGCCGAGCTAGCGCTGTAAAACACCAGATATGACAACGGGGCCCTTGGGCCCCGTTAACAATTGCGATGCGGCAAGCAAGGCGCACATCAGATCCAGGCAAACAGCTCCGGATACTGGCTCCAGACCAGCTTGGCAGACATCAGCAAGGAGACGGTCACCAGCAGCGGCTTGATCAGCTTCACTCCTTTTTTCAACACCATCTTGGAGCCGAAGCGGGCGCCGATAAACTGCCCCAAAGCCATGCAAAAACCGACACTCCACACCACCTTGCCGCCGAGCGCAAAGAACAGCAGGGAAGCGATATTCGAGGTGAAGTTGAGCAGCTTGGTATGGGCGGTGGCGCGCGCCATGCCAAAGCCCGCCAGCGCCACGAAACCGATGGCAAAAAACGAACCTGTGCCCGGCCCGAAGAAGCCGTCATAAAAGCCGACACCGCCCCCCACCAGCAACGCAAACAGCATGGGAGTCAGACGGCGGGAGCTCTCGGCATCGCTTACCCGCGGCGAGAAGTAGAAGTAGCAGGCAAAGGCCATCAGCAGGAAAGGGAGCAGGCGCTCGAGAATGGCGGCGTCTATGGTCTGCACCGCCAGCGTGCCGATGGCCGCACCGATAAAAGTGCAGATCACCGCAGGCCAGATCATGGCCCACTCCAGCAGCCCCTTGCGGGCATAGAACCAGGTGGCGGAGAAGGAGCCAAAACTGCTCTGCAGCTTGTTGGTGCCGAGCACCAGCGCGGGCGGCATGCCGGTGGCAAGCAACGCTGGCACCGTCAACAGGCCGCCGCCACCGGCGATGGCATCGATAAAGCCGGCGACAAGCGCTACACCGAACAGGGCAAACAGGGTAACCAGTTCCAATTCCATCCATAGACCTCACGAGAGCGGGTTGCCCGAAGGGTCGAGCAACCGGATATAACCAAAACGACGTTGTGCGGGGGGCACAGGCTGTCCGCTATCCTAACGGGCGACTGACCATGAATCTAACGAAACAGTGGCAGCTAATTGATTCCTGATTTTCATTGATTTGAGCTCAGAGGGCCCGTTAGCGAGCCGGTGAAGCAACGTTCGCTTCCTTGATGGCCGCCAGCGCCTCACAGAGATGCTCCTCATCGGCACCGGGGAAACGGCTGACCCGACCGGCCATGTAGCGGCTGCTGAACAGATTGAACCAGTGCTGCAGTGCCTGCCCCGCCTTGAGCTCCCCCGCCACTTCCAGCACGCAGGCCGCCACCTCGGCGGTACAGAGGTGCTCATCGCAGTTGGCCACCCGCATACCGTAGGTGGAGAGCGTATCGGGTTTGATGGCGAGCACCGGAAAACCGTCGAGATAGGGGCTCTTGTTGAACATCTTGCGCGCCTCCGGCCAGGTGCCGTCAAGCAGGATAAAGAGCGGTTTTTTACCCGGTGCCAGCGTCACCTCGCCGGTCAGGCGGGCAGGCTCCTTCTCGCAAGCGGGAAAGACTACATAGGGCTGCCAGGCGGGATCGGCCAGCAGGGCCAGCAGCTCGGGATGGGGCTGGGTACGCGACCAGAGAAACGCCCAGGTGGTATCCGGCAACACATCGGCGATGAGGCGACCGGTGTTGGAGGGTTTCATCGGCTCGCTGTCATACATCAGGAGGCAGAAACCGGCCTCCGCTTTGAGCTCGGGGCGCCACTCGCAGGCACACCAATCCTCGCGCAGCTGACAGGCTGGACAGCGGGCCAAGGTGCCGCCACGGGCAAGAAACGGTCGGGTAGAGATACTCTTGCGCCAGGCCCGCAGGCGGTTGACGGCGTGATCAGGAACAGGCTTCATCTAGGTTCACAACTGGAGTCAAAACAGGAACGGCAGCAATACATACCAACATGTCATGGCGCCACAGGGCACGATAACAGGGGGCTGCCGGAAAAGCGCAAGATTGTACCGAGTTACGCGCTGGCGGAACAGCAATCCCTGCCCCTTTCGCCAGACACAGTGCCAACTCCTATTGCCTTACGACTCCTGACAGCTGCGCAGCAGCTCCAGCAACAGGCTGCCATCGCGCAGTGCCTTGTGCACCTGCACCGAAGTGGGCTTGGTGGGATCTTCGTAGAAGTGGGTGGATTCAATCTGCAGCCGCACCAGATATTCGGCGGGCAACTGGCTGGCCAGCGACTGGTGCAGCATGGGGAACAGCAGCCGATCGGCACGGGTGATTTCCCCCCCCAGCAGCAGCTTGCCCGGATTGAGCAGACAGATGAGATTGGAGAGCACCTTGGAGAGGCGGCCCGCCGCCTGATGGAGAATATCCTGACAAAGGCCATTGCCTGCCAGCGCCAGCTCGCACAGCTCGCGAATGGTGACGCTCTCGGGCAAGTCGTGCTCCTGCATCCGCTCGCGCAAATCCCGGTATTGCGCCTCCAACGCCTGATTGGTCACCAGGGTGCAGGCACAGCCAAAGCCGCCGCAGTAGCAGCGCTGGCCATAAGGTTCGAGCTGCAGGTGGCTGAGATCCCCGAGCAGTGCATTCTCGCTCTCGATGAGCTGGCCATTGACCACCATGCCAACACCGATGTCGTTGTGGACAAACACCAGCACCGCATCGGCGCAATTTTTGGCGGCCCCCCACTCCCGCTCGGCCTGGATCCAGGTGCGCACGTCACCGCTCACCAGCACAGGTACCGAGAACGCCTGTTGCAGAGTCGGGCCAAGGGGCCAGTTGCGCAGATCGTAGAAGGGGAAGTGCTTGACCATGCCGGAGTGGCGCTCTACCTGACCCGGCAGACAGAGGGCGATGCAGGCCAGACTGAGGGACTTTCTCGGCAAAAACACCTTGATGGCATGCACCAGACTGCCCAGCAGATCGGCGCGCTCCTCCTCGGTAAAGAGGTGGCGCTGGCGGGCCAGCGAGCGACCGGAGAAGTCAAACAGCGCCATATCCACGTAGCCACGGCCAAGACGCATGGAGAGAAACTGGAAGCGGCGTTCGTTGATGCGCAGCAAGGTCTGACGACGGCCGCGCCCCACCGAACTTTCACCACAGGTGACCACCAGACCCCCATCGAGCAGTTCCCTGGTGATCTTGGTGATACTGGCAGGTGAGAGGCCGGTCAGGCGGGAGAGATCGGTGCGCGACAGCTCCTTGTGCTCTTCCAGGCTGGCATAGACCAGGCCGTAGTTGAGCTGCCGGATCAAATCGATACTACCTTTCACGATCTCATTCATAGGGTCTGGGGCAAAGGCTGAAAAAAAGAGGCTGGCAATTTTCACACATTATTGGTCAATCCCCAAATAAAGTGCGGCCTGAACCGGGGGTCAGGCCGCATCTTGTGGTTGCCGTCACGGACCATTACAAGATCAATAACGGAATTGCGATACCAGTTTGCGCAATTTGTCGCCGGTGTTGGCCAGATCGCGGGTGGTGCTGTTGGACTCTACCGCCGCACTGGTCAGCTCGCTGACAATCTGCTGAATGGCCACCAGGTTCTTGTTGATCTCCTCGGAGACCGCGTGCTGCTCCTCGGCGGCGGTGGCGATCTGGATGTTCATGTCGTTGATGGTACTGACCGCCATCACCATGCTGTCGAGGGAGCTGGCGATATGGCTCGCCTCCTGCACCGTCTCCTGACTGCGATCCTCGCTCGCCTGCATCACCTCCACCGCCTGCTTCACCCCGCCCTGCAGACGTTGGAGCATCTCGTTGATCTCCTTGGTGCTCTGCTGGGTACGGCCGGCCAGCGAACGCACTTCGTCCGCCACCACCGCAAAGCCGCGTCCCTGCTCACCGGCGCGGGCCGCCTCGATGGCTGCGTTCAGCGCCAGCAGGTTGGTCTGTTCGGCAATGCCGCGAATGACCTCCACCACCGAGCCAATCTTGGCAGTCTCTTGCGCCAGCTGTTCGATAACGCCGGAGGCAGTATGCACCTCCCCTACCAGCCGGTTGATACTGTTGATGGCCCCGCTCACCACACCTCGGGCGGCGTCCGATTCACGGGCCGCATCGCTGGTTGCTGTCGCGGCATTGGAGGCACTGGCCGCCACCTCCTGCGCAGTGGAGCTCATCTCGGTCACCGCGGTGACCACCTGATCGGTCTCGCGGCTGTGGCCCTGCATCTGATGGTCATAGTGCTCGCTCAGATGGTGCAACTTGTCGACCGCGCTGAAGAGGTGATTGCTGGTCTCGCCCACCTGACTCACCACCGACTGGATCCGCTCGACAAAGCGGTTGAAGGCGCTGGCCAGCTGGCCAATCTCGTCCTGACTCTGCACCTTGAGCCGCTGGGTCAGATCCCCGTCGCCGTTGGCAATATCGTTCAATGCCAGCACCGCATCCGCCAACGGCTTGGTGACCCGGTTGCCCACAATGATGGTCGCCGCCAGGGTGATACCCAGGATCAGCAGGATCACCAGCACACTGCTCTGCAACGAGGCATGCATGTTGCTCTCGCGCTCTGCCCGCAAGGCCGCCAGCTCGTTGTCGATATCATCAATATAAAAACCGGTGCCAATGGCCCACTGGTATTTGTCCAGCACCAGAGTAAAGGCCAGTTTGGGAGCATCGCGCCCGATGGAGGGCTTGGCCGTCCAGTATTCGGTAAAACCATCCCCCTGACGGGCAGATTTAAGGATCTCCTGGATCAGCAATTTGCCCTTGGCATCCTTGTCGTTCCAGCGGTTTTTCCCCTCCAGCTCGGTACGCACCGGCAGCAGTATGGTGTTGCCCTCGAAGTCATAGACAAAGAAGTAGCCGTCACTGCTGTAACGCAGCGGCCTGAGCAACTCTTTGACCTTTTGACGATTTTCCGGAGAATCCGGCAGGGAATACACGGCATCGACGGCGGTTTTGGCCATCATGATGTAACTGCTGAGCAGCGCTTTACGCTCCTTGATGGCATTTTCCCTCGCCACCACCAGATCAGACTCCAGATCGCGCTTGGAGACCATGTAGTTACTGAGATTGACCACCAGGGCCATCAACAGTACGGGGACTGCACCCAGTAACAGGATTTTCTGCTTTAGCGTCATCTTTCACATCCTTGCAGCTGTTTTTATTGGAATTCCTTGCTTAGTCATCAGTATAGGTGCTGGCAGGGCGAGCCCAGCTTTCGTTACAATTCCCTTAAACAAATCGGCCAGAACGTGAAAATCATGAATCTTTGTCCTTGCGGCTCAACCCTTTCTCTCGAATTGTGCTGTGGCTCACGTCACAGTGGCGCTGTGGCTGACACCCCGGAACAGCTGATGCGCTCGCGCTACAGCGCTTTTGTGCTTGGTCTGGGGGAGTATCTGGTCCATAGCTGGCATCCGGCTCACCTTGGCGGCCTCACCGCCGAAGAGCTTTCTCGCATAGACACCCGCTGGGATGGTCTCGAGATCATCGCCAGCCAGGGCGGCCCGAAGGATGAAACCGGGATGGTGGAGTTCAAAGCCTGGTTTCTGGAGGGGGATGAGCGTCACTGCCTCCATGAGCGTTCCCGCTTCGTGCGTTATCAGGGACGCTGGGTCTACACCGAGGGAGAGCAGGATCCGGCCCCCCTCAAAACCGGCCGCAACGATCCCTGCCCCTGTGGCAGCGGCAAAAAGCACAAGAAGTGCTGCGGCTGACGCATCACACACCCACCAGACTCGTCAAACAGTGACAGGGGCATCAGATGCCCCTTTTTTGTGCCTGTTATTCGCCACCAGCCCACAAACCGCTGCGATAACAAGCGTGACAAATGTCACATAATGCTCATTAACGCGCGAGCAAATGAGCGTTTGCGAGCGCAAATTTGGCCCATATCAAACATTTCCACTCAGAAGTAGGCCACACTGGCCTCATCTGGAAGAGATGAGACGGGCAACAATGAAAAGAATAACTACACAAGTCGTCATCATAGGCGGCGGTGCCACAGGGGCCGGCATCATGCGCGATTGCGCACTGCGCGGCATCGACTGCATCCTGCTCGAGCGCGATGATATCGCCGCCGGCACCACCGGTCGCAACCACGGCCTGCTCCACTCCGGTGCCCGCTACGCGGTGACGGATCAGGAGTCCGCCCGCGAATGCATCCAGGAAAACCGCATCCTCAAGCGGATCGCCAGCCACTGTGTCGAGGACACGGGCGGCCTCTTCCTCACCCTGCCGGAAGATGACATCAATTTCCAAACCACCTTTATGGATGCCTGCGCCCTGGCCGGTATCGAAACCCGCCAGCTCGATCCCGGTGAAGCCCTGCGCATGGAGCCCAACGCCAACCCGGCGATGATCGGCGCCATCCATGTACCGGATGGCACGGTCGACCCGTTCCGCCTCGCCGCGGCCAACGTGCTGGATGCCAAAGAACATGGCGCGCGCATCTTCACCCACTGCAAGGTGCTGGGGCTGCTCCGCACTCAGGATCGGGTGCACGGGGTCAAGGCCATCAACACCCGAACCGGCGAAGCGTTCGAGGTGGAGTGTCAGGAGGTGATCAACGCCGCCGGCATCTGGGGCCAGCAAATTTGCGAATATGCCGATCTCGGCATCCGCATGTTCCCGGCCAAGGGCTCCCTGCTCATCATGGATTACCGCATCAACCAGCTGGTGCTCAACCGCGCCCGCAAACCGGCGGATGCGGACATTCTGGTGCCGGGCGATACCATCTCCCTCATCGGCACCACCTCGAGTCGCATTGATTACAACAAGATTGACCAGCTTACCGTCGAGCCCGAAGAGGTCGAAGTGTTGCTGCGCGAGGGGATCAAGCTCGCCCCCATCATGGCCCGCACCCGTCTGCTGCGCGCCTACGCCGGGGTACGCCCGCTGGTGGCGGTGGACGGTGACGACACCGGCCGCAACATCAGCCGCGGTATCGTGCTGCTGGATCACGCCGAGCGCGACGGTCTCAAGGGGTTCAACACCATCACCGGCGGCAAGCTGATGACCTACCGCCTGATGGCGGAGTGGGCCACCGATCTGCTGGCCAAGAAACTCGGCAACAGCAAACCCTGCCAGACCGCCGAACTGAGCCTGCCCGGCTCGCGGGATCCGGAAAAGGTCTCCGCTCCCGGTCTCTCGGTGCCGGTCGAAGGCTCAGCCCAATACCGCCACGGCGAGCGGGTCATCGCCTTCTTCCGTGACAATCCCAAGGCCAACGCCCTGATCTGCGAGTGCGAAATGGTCACCGCGGGCGAAATCGAATACGCCTTGCGCGAGCTGGATGTGGACAACCTCATCGATCTGCGCCGCCGCACCCGTCTGGGGATGGGGCCCTGTCAGGGCGAGCTCTGCGCCTACCGCGCCGCCGGTCTGATGCAGGAGTATGGCAAGGCTGACGGTCGTCAGGCCTGCGTCATGCTGCGCCAGTTCCTCGAGGAGCGTTACAAGGGAACCCGCCCCGTCCTGTGGGGCGATGCCCTGCGCGAGGCCGAGTTCACCTACTGGATCTACGAAGGGCTGTTTGGCTTGGGAGAATGGACGGCGCCGCAGCTGGTTGCCGATACCCCACGCGGCCCAACCAGCGAGACCACTCACAAGGAGAGCCGTCATGAAGTTTGACAATATCGTTATCGGCGGTGGTATGGCGGGACTCTCGGCCGCCCTGCGGCTGGTAGAGGCAGGCCAGAAGACCCTGCTGATGGCCTCCGGCCAGAGCGCGCTGCACTTCTCCTCCGGCTCGGTCGATCTGCTCGAAAGCGAGGGAGATCCCCGCGCCGCCCTGCCCGCCTTTATGGCTGCCCATCCGGATCACCCCTACAGCAAAGTCGGAATGCAGAATATCGAAGCGAGCCTGGCCGATCTGCAGCGCCACTGCGCCGAGCAGGGGTTGCCGCTGGTTCGCCACGACACCAATCACCAGCGCCTGACCCCCATCGGTACCCTCAAGCGCACCTGGCTCTCCCCCGATACCTGTGCTTGCGTCACCGATGCGCCGATCCCGGACGTGCTGCTGCTGGCCACCCTCGAGGGCTTTCGCGACTTTCATCCGGCACTGGCGGCCGCCAATCTGGCGACCCATCCGCGCTTTGCCCACTGCCGTATTCTGACCGGCGAAATCCGCCTGCCCCAGCTGGCCGAATTCAGCCGCAATCCCCACGAGTTTCGCTCAGCCGACATCGCGCGCCTGTGTGACAAGCATCATCTGGTGGCCGATCTGGCCCGCGAGATCAGCCGCATGGTGCAGGAGAGCGGTGTACCCGGCTGCCGCCATATCGTGCTGCCCGCCTGCCTGTCGCTGGGGCTGGTAGGCCCGCGTCTGGCGGAGCTGGAGCAGCGCACCGGCTGCACCATCAAGGAAGTGGCCACCATGCCGCCGTCTCTGATAGGTATGCGGATGCAGGAGGCGCTCAAGCGCCGCTTTATGGCCCTTGGCGGCACCTTCCTCACCAGCGAGCGGGTGCTGGGCGCCCGTTACGAAGGTGACCGGGTGGTCGGCGTACATACCCAGAATGGCGATGATCAGCTGTTCGAGGCGGACAACTTCGTGCTTGCCTCCGGCAGCTTCTTCAGCCGCGGGCTGGAATCCCGTCTGCGTGGCATTCGCGAGCCCATCTTCGATGCCGATGTGCTGAGTCTGGAGGAGCGTGACGCCTGGGCCGGTCGCCGCCTGTTCGACCACCACCCCTTCATGGGCTTCGGGGTCAAGACCGACGACAAGCTGCGGGTGCTGCGCGGCGGCAAGCCACTCACCAACCTCTATGGCGCGGGCAGTGTCTTGGCCCATTACGACCCAATTCGTGAAGGTTCCGGCTCCGGTGTTGCCGTTGCCACCGGCTGGCAGGCTGCCGGCCATATTCTGGGTGCGGCCCAATGATTACTACGTCCCATATCCCGTGTCTTCATCATCGCCGGGAGGAGAACTGACATGCTACTGGATCACGCCAACCAAACTTTCGATCAGTGCATCAAATGCACCGTCTGTACCGCCTACTGCCCGGTGGCCAAGGCCAACCCCGCCTACCCCGGCCCGAAACAGGCGGGCCCGGATGGGGAGCGGCTGCGGATCAAGAGCCCCGAGCTCTTTGACAGCGCCCTCAAGCACTGCACCAACTGCAAGCGCTGCGAAGTAGCCTGCCCGAGCGGGGTGCGCATCGGTGACATCATCGCCAAGGCCAAGCATCAGTACAGCGGTTTCAAACCGGGGCTCCGCGAGTTCGTGCTCTCCCACACCGATCTGATGGGCAGCATGTCTACCCTGATGGCGCCGGTGGTCAACTTCACTACCGGCCTCAAGCCGATGAAGCTGGTGCTGGACAAGGCGCTGGGTGTCTCATCCCACCGCGATCTGCCCAAATACTCCCAGGGCACCTTCCGCGGCTGGTACAAAAAGCAGAAGGCGACCCAGGCCAGTTATAAGCGCCAGATCGCCTACTTCCACGGCTGCTATGTCAACTACAACCACCCGCAGCTTGGCAAGGAGCTGGTGCAGGTGCTCAACGCCATGAACATCGGTGTCCAGCTGCTGGAGCGGGAGAAATGCTGCGGCGTACCGCTGATTGCCAACGGCTTCATGGACAAGGCCAAGCAACAGGCGGCCTTCAATATCAAGCAGATGGAGAACTCCCTGCTGGGCAACGAGATGCCACTGCTGGCCACCTCCTCCACCTGTGGCTTCACCCTGCGGGACGAATATCCCCACCTGCTGGAGCAGGACAACCACAAGGTGCGGGATCGCATCTCGCTGGTGACCCGCTTCCTGTGGAACGAGTTCTACAAGGGCAACAAACCGGCGATGAAGCCGCTCAATCTGCACATCGCCTACCACACCCCCTGCCACATGGAAAAAATGGGGGGCGTCATCTACACCCTCGAATTGCTGCGCGCCATTCCCGGGGTCAAGGTGACGGTGCTGGAGTCCCAGTGTTGTGGTATCGCCGGCACCTACGGCTTCAAGTCGGAGAACTACCAGACCAGCCAGACCATCGGCGAGGGGCTGTTTGATCAAATCAACCGCCTCTCCCCCGATCTGGTGATCACCGACTGCGAGACCTGCAAATGGCAGATCGAGATGAGCACCAGCTTCCGCTGTGAACATCCGATCCACCTGCTGGCCCAGGCGTTGGCCTGAATCCCCGGCCCTTGCGGCCGCATAAAAACAATCCACGCAGAGATAAACAAAGAGCCGGCAATTGCCGGCTCTTCTTTTTACGCTTCACGCACGCTATCAGGGGTGCTGGATGATCAGGCTATGCTGATCTTCCAGCATGCTCTGCAGGATATCGTGGGACGAGGTGCTGGTGAGATTCCAGCTGGTCAGGTCCACATCCTTCAGGGTGATCTGCTGGGTCACATGACCATCCCCGGCTGGCGCCACCGATAGGTTAACATCACTCAGGCCATTGCTCCCCGTGGTCACCGAGGCTGAGAGATGCTTGAGCAGATCATCGACACCATTGCCAGTGACCCCTTGCAGCATGTCAGCCAGATCGATCTTGTCCCCTTGCTCCGGATGGAAGTCGGTGATGGTATCGATGGCGGGCTGCCCCTGGCTCCCCTCATCCCCGTGCTGCCAAACGAAGAGATCACTGCCAGCACCGCCAGTGAGGATGTCATTGCCATGACCCCCCAGCAGACGGTCATCACCAGCGGAGCCAAACAGCCAATCCCCCTGATCGGAACCGACCAACTCATGACCACTCTGGCCGTGCACCGTGATGGTCTCAAGGGGCGTGCTGACGGTTGAACCGCCGACACTCGACTCGGCACTGATCCCCAGCACATGGTCACCGTCGCCAAAACCGCTGAAGTAGAGCGGAACCGAGTGATCGGCCGGGATCAGCCAGTCGCCATTGCCATCGGCATGACCAACGCTCTGGCCATGCTCGTCATGCACTTGCGCCCCATTCAGGCCGCTGATGCGGATGGAGAGCTCGCCGGTGGCCGGATTGACCACGCTGGCATTGATGCCAAGGGGGATAACGGCCCCCTGCAAGGCATGGAACGCATGCTGATCCACCGTCAGACCTGGCATATCCGGCTCGGGAGTGACAGTGATGGTCACCTGATCGGTGTCGCTCAGAGAACCGCCCGCACCGCTGTTGCCCTGATCGGAGGTAGTGACGGTAAGGGTATCCTCTCCCCAGAAATCTTTGGCCGGTTCATAGTGCAGGTTGCTTGCCAGCAACTGGTTGAGATCAGCCAACGACCCCACCAGGGTGATCTCGCTGGTACCCGCCCCCTGCACCATCACGGCACCGGTTGCACCCAGCAAGGTCAGTACACCATGTTCGACCCGCAGCACCATGGAGACAGGCGCACTGCCTGCATCCACATCCTTCACGCTGACACCGGAGAGCGACAGGGAGCCATCTTCCTTCACCGTCATGCTGCCAGGCAGCTGATTGACCGGCGCATCGTTAACCGGCTGCACCTCGATGGGCAGCACATCGGTATCGCTGAGTGCCCCGCCACTACCCGTGTTCCCCTGATCGTTGGTGACCATGGTCAGGGCGTCATTGCCGTAGAAATCACTGTTGCCCTGATAGGTGACCCCGCCAGAGAGCAAGGCATTGAGATCGGCCAGCGTGCCGGTCAGCACCAGCGAACCGGTGCCGTTGCCGACTACCGTCACGCCGCTGCCAGCAGGCAGCGTCATGGTGCCATGCTCCACCGACAGGGTGACCTTGATGGGGCTGTTGCCCGCATCCACATCTTTCACCTGCAAACCGTGGATGACAAAAGGCTGATCTTCCTGCGCGACCTGAGGGGTTGTTGGCATTACGTTGATTGGCGCATCGTTGACCGGGCTTACATCCACATGGATGGTGCCATTGACCTCGGGGCCAAGGGCGCCGTTGTCGAGGCTCTGGGCAGTGATCTTGAGATCCAGTGCACCGTTGGCATCATTGGTCACCAGCTCGACAGCACCCAGCTTGCCGCCCTCGGTAGTGACCTGCCAGCGACCGCCACCCAGATCAACAACCGTCCCAGCCACGCCATTTGGCAAGCGGATCTCGGCACCATCAGGCACCCCTTCGATAGTGACCCGCACCTGCTCGGGCTTGTTCTCATGCACATTACCCGCACTGCCGCCGGTTGGCTGGGTATCCCGGGTCTCCAGCCCCAGATCCAGCGTGATCACATCCCCTTCGGTACCGCTCGCCTGCTCCTGAATGTCGGCGATAAGGGCATCCCCCACCGGATTGACGGTGACGGTAAAGCTGCCACTGGTTTCGAGCGGAATGGTGAGCCCCTTGTCGAGGGTAAAGGCGCTCAGCGACAGCTCCACGCTGCCGCTGAAATCAGCTGGCGGGATCAGGGTCAGCTTGGAGAAATCGGTCCCCACCGGGATCTGCCAGACGCCGCCACCATTGTTGACCGCCGGAGCCGACAGGGTGAAGCCATCCGGTACCCCCTTGATCTGCAGCGCGACGATCTGCTCCGAGCCATCGTTATCGATTAGGGTTGCGCCAAATCCGGCAAGGTTGACCGTGCCATCCTCGCTCCCCGTGACGCTGTGCACCGAGAGTTGAGCCGGATCGTTGACCGGTCTCACCTCAAAGCCGACCTGTCCGCTCCAGCTGCCGCTGTCAGTCACCTGCTGGCCGCCGACCAGCGCGGTATCGACGATATCGACCTTGATGTCGAGCGGTACCTGACCGCTGAAGTGCTCTTTGGGCACAAACACCAAGTCCTTGAGGGCAGCCACGTCGTTGACCACCAGGGTGTTAACCGGCTGGCCGCTGCCATCGAGGAAGTAACCATATTTGGCATCCACAGTGATGGTGACCCGCTCAACGGTTTCGAGACCGCCGCCCGCGATGGAGGGGCTGATATCGGCCAGTTTCACCGAGAGATCGAGGTGGATCTCGCTATCTTCCAGATTGTCCGGCTGCCCGTCCTGATTGGTGTCCTGCACGGTCAGTGTCAGTTCCGGATGCTCGCCACGACCACCATTCACATCGACTACGGGGGCCACATCGACCCTAACCGTGCTGCTGTCGACCTTGATATCGCCACTGGCGGTATCGGTATTCACCACCTTCACCTCGATATTGAGCGAACCGGCAAAGTCCTGTGGCAAGCCGAGGGTCAACCCTTCCAGGCCCGCCAGTGACGGCGGCACCTTGATGACGTACTCACCGGTCGAGATGTTGTACTCGGCGCCGCTGATGGTGACGCCTGCTGGCAACCCCTTGAGGACAATGGTCACCTCGTCGCTGGCCTGATCGGCGGCGCCGATATGGATAACGCCTTTGAGCTGCTGACCAAAATCAACCCGGATATCCTCCTTGCCCACCAGCACGGCGTTGTCGTCGATATCGACAGTCGCCGCCGGTGTCTTGGGCGTCACTGGCTTGTTCTCAAATTCGGCACTGGTTTCCAGGCTCACTTTGACGTGGGCACTGGCATCGCCATCATCACCCCGGTCGATCACCATGGCATCGATGCGGATCGGTTGAACCTTGCCGACAAACCCGTCCGGCGCATGCAGCTTGAAGCTACCGAGATTGCCCGCCGGCACGATCCAGCTGCCGTTACCGTTGTTGATACCGCCAACCACCACGAACTGATCGCCTGCACCACCGTTCAACACCGGCAGGTTGATCACCAGATAGTCGATCTCCTCCACGCTCGAGGGATCGAGGTCGGTAAAGATGAAGCGTCCAGTCAGGTCTATATCAGCCCCACTCTGCCCCACGAGAGCTCCACCGCTCTGGGTCAGCACGCCATCGGGCTCCACCACGGCCTGGATATCGACATGCAGATTGCCATCGATCACCTTCTCGGCCACCGCGCCCGAATCCACATCATGCTGGGTCACGGTAACATGGCTCTGGATAGTGGTATCCCGATCGCTATCCTCCGGCGCCTTCACCAGCAGTTGCCCCCCGTTGAGCAGGCTGTCGAGCTGGGCAGCAGTCAGGGTGACCTTGCCACTGACCACGGTCAGCTGGCTCTCGACACCGCCGACTCGCAGCCAGATCTGGTAGCCATCCTCCACCCCGGAGAGACTCAGCGCCGTGACTTTCTCGGCGCCGTCAGTAAGGGTCGGATGCCAGTCCAGCACGGTGAACTGATCTTCCAGGCCATGGCTGGTCTTGCTGTAGTCGGTGGCGTCAATCTCGGGTTCCACCTTGATATGCAGCGGCACCTCGAAGCTCTTGTGGTCGCCATCGTTCTCGGTCACCACCACCTTGGCGATCAGGTTTAAATCCGCCGTGCTGTTATGGGGCGGCTGAATAAGCAGGTTGCCAAAATCGGAGACATCGACCTGATAGGTCGGCTTGCCATGGGCGTCGAGTCCGGCAAAGGTAAGAGTCAGCTCTTTGCCATTGGCATCAAAGACCCGGGCACCTTCCGGCAGCCCTTGCAGCACCACGTTGAGGCTCTCGGAAGTGTCATGCGGGGTATCGACCCACTCGCCCGAGGTGAGGGTAAAGTTGAGCGGTGCCCGTCCATCCTCACCTACTGTGGTGGCATAGCCTGTCCCCTCGACCTCCCAGCCGGTATTGCCAAGCTCGAAGTGAGGCTGATCCACCACCCCCACTAGATCCACATGAAGGATCTGGGAGCCGGTCTCCTTCTCGTTCACCACGGTATGGGTCTGGCCGTTGGCATCGGTCAAGGTCGCCGTGTCTTTCACCACCCCCTTGATGGTCAGATCGAAATCAACGTTGCTGTTTTTCGGCGGTTGCAGCTCGAGTTCGCCAATCCGATCAACAGGAACCTCATAGTAACCGGCTATGTTCTGTGCAACGGCGGAACCACCCAGCAACAAGGTTGCGCCGTCAGGCAGGCCACTGATGCGGACAAACATCTGCTCGGAGCCATCGGTGGTGTCACCCAGGTGGGCGAGGCCAATCTTGCTGCCCAGATCGAGCAAGGTATCCTCTTTGCCCTGAATATCGCGCACGGTGAGTTTGGCGTCATCCGCCTGCGGAGTGACGTTTATCACCAGTTCAATCTTGTCTCCCTGCGCCGTACCCTGACCCGGCGCGATCGGGTTCTGCTCCGTGCTGATCGCGGTCACCGACAGCTTGATGTCACCGCTGAAATCCTTGGCCGGAACCACGGTCACCTTGTTGATATTGGCTGCAGATACGGTATAGAGCCCGCTGGCATTTGGCTTGAGTTCAACCCCGTTGAGCGTGAGCGTGCCCTTGCCCGCCTCCCATTTGATCTGGTAGCTCAGGGTCTCGGAGCCATCCGTATCGGTGAGGCCCGCCTGCACATTGAGGGCAATGCCGCGGCTGTCCTCGTTGGTGGTGTAGTGCTGGTGCGTGCTACCCGCATCCCACAGGGGTTTGTCGGCAATACCTTGCACCGTGATGTCCAGATTGCCGGTGAGCACCGGGGGCTTGCTCCCCTCGGTGACGCCCACCTGCAACTGCACCGGGAAGCGCAGCGGATTGCCTCCGTTGTTGTAGCTCGAGTAGTCGTGGTTAGGCACGAAGGTGACACCGGTGAGCTGGAACTTGTCGTTGGTGTTGGCCACCGCCACCATGGCCGCAGGCGGCACCTCATACCAGGTCTTGCCACCCAGGGTGATGGTGGTCAGCGCGACACCGTTGAAATAGAAGGTTCCCTGGGCATTGGCAGGTGCCTGGATAAGCAGCTGCTCCACATGCTCGCCCCGATCGAAATCCCCTACATCCAGATTCATGGTGATGGGGATTCCCTGGCTAGGATCGGTTGCTCCGGCATCCTCCTGGCCGGTGACTGCGCTCACGCTGAGCATGCCAGCCTCGTCCCGGATGGTCAGGGTCAGAACCCCATCATCGGTATCTCCGTCACCGTCCACCAGGTGGAACTCAATCTGCTGCACCAGAGTGCTGTTGCTGTGATCAATGCCCGGCCTGGCAGTGAAGCTGTAGTTACCCTCGGCATTGATAACCAGAGTGCCGATGACTTGTCCTGTGCCATCTGTTACCGAGATGGTGGTATTGCCCGTTGCGGCGATGGGGTGCTCGGTACCATTGATGGTGACCGATTTCACTACCGCATCGTCCGCCCCCTCACTGGCGGTGGCCAGCAGATCGCCGGTCACTTTCGCACCTTCATTCAGGGTCTTGTTCGCATCCATGGCGACGGGCACATCATCCTGCACGCTCACATGACCAATCACTTCGGCACTGAGGTCTCCGTCACTGTCCCGCGCCTGTAACGGCAGCTGGATATCCAGCAGATCCTTGCCCTGAGCGCTGTGATCAAGATTGCCGATAAGCTCGAAGGTGTAGCGGCCGGAGACATCCAACGTCAGCTTGAAGATGATCTTGCCTGCGCTGTCCTTGCCAAGATACACACCCGGCTGGCTATCTGCGCCAATGGTGACGACCTTGCCCCCCGACGTGAGGGTGTTGAGGGCGTTAAAGCGAGCCACATCCAGTTGCAGAGAAGCCACCCGGTCACTCCCGGCGGCGATCGTCACCTGACCGATGGCAACCTCTCCCGTGCCTGACGGGCTGGTGCCTCCATGCTGGCCATTGCCCCCGTTGAGATCCGACTCCTTGACGGTGACCCCCTCGATAGCGGTGATCACGGGATTGTCAGCATCGATGATTACGGCAGTGGTACTGCCAGTGATCACGCTGCCATCGCTGTCGGTCACCTTGATTGGTAAGGTCAGGTTGAGTCTGTCATTCGCCCCGTGATCCAGGTTGGTATGCACCGTTACCTGATAGTCGATGGTTGCAGTGGTATGAGCAGCAATGCTGGCTGGCGCAGTGGGGATGGACACCGTCATCACTACCAGACCGCCGCTGGTCACTGCCTGGAAGGTGTGACCATCGGTGCCAACCGCTTTCCAGGTCAAGGCTTCGCCATTGTGGGTAATGGGCTTGCCGCTGGCATCCATAACCTGACCGGAGAGGGTCAGTCGCACATCGGTCACCGGATCCGAGTCAGCCTTGATGGTGATCTTGCCGATCGCCTGCTGGTCATCAGTGGTCGAGTTCGCGCCATCGAAACGCCCTTCGCTTAAGGTGACGCCAGTCAGGGTGAGGGTCGGTTTCTCCCCTTCCCCAATCTGGATATTGAGGGTGCCGCTGGTGCTGTCGTTGTTGCCGCCCGCTTTGTCGTAATCGTTGACAATCACCTTGATGGGCAGCTCGGTCACGGCGTTGCCGCCCTGATGGATCCCCTGATAGAGGGTCACCTGATAGTCAAACCCGTTCTTGCCCGCCTGATCGAGGCTGCCAACCAGCTTGACCTCGAACACCTCGACCCGCTGGCCATCGACCATCACATAGCCCTTGATGAGCTGGCTACCGGGGATGGCGGAGTCCCCATCAACCAGCTCGTATTTGACGGTTTGGCCGAGGGCTGTGAGCGCCGGTTGCTGGCTGCCATCGGCAAAGGCCACCTCGACCACCCGATCCGACCCGGCTTGCACGTCGAAGTGACCGGTTTGACTCAGACTGTTGCTGCCGGTGAGGTCCCCCTCATCCAGAGACACGCCTTTGCCCGGAATAAAGCTCGGGGCCTTGCCATCCACGATGGTGAGCGGCAGCGTGGTACCGATGCGATCGCCATCCTTGTCGGCCAGGGTGACGGCAAGCGGCAAGTTGAGGGATTCACTCCCCTTGTGATCCAGCTCGCCGCTCAGGGTAACCTTGGCGGTGACGCTCCAATTACCGTTGTTATCGACCAGGCTGAGCTCGGCGCGCAGCACCACCTGGCCACCGGCGGTTCCGACCAGCTGGCCGGTTGCGGGATCAACGGCGAAAGTGACCGGGTTACCGTGGCTGGTCAGTCCGGTCAGGGTGCTCTGGATAGCGGCGATATCAAAGCCAAGGGAGTTAGGATCAAGGGCATCACTGCCGTGAGCAACCGAGAAACTCATGGTGCTGACGGCTGCCATCTCCCCTTGCGTCATCTCGGTGATGGTGGTGCCGGTCACGGCGGAGATGGTCGGATTGGCACCATCACCCACCGCCACGGTAATGGTAGAGGAGACCTTGTCACCATCGCTGTCGAGAAGGGTAAAGCCCACCTTGAGCAGGCTGTCGGCACTGCCCTGATCCAGCGGTTGATGGAGGGTGAAACTGTATTTGCCATCGTTACCGAGGGTCAGCTCAAACACCAGCTTGCCATCTGGGGTACGCCCCTCGATAAGATGATCAGCCACCGTGATGGTCACGGCCTGCTTGCCCGAGGTGAACCCTTGCAGTTCTGGCTGGTTGGCATCGAAGGTGATGCTGGCCAGCGGATCGCTGCCCGCGGTGATAGTCAGATCACCGTCAAGGGTCTGGCCTTGCTGCCAGTTGCTATCTTCGGTGAGAGTGAGGGAGACAGGATTAACCTGCGGCAAGGCACCATCGGTAATGGTGATATTGAGGGTGCCGAAGTTGCTCTTGTCGCCGTCAAAATCTGAACCCTGTACCTTCAGGCCAAGATTGAGGCTGTTAGTTGCTTCCGGCTCGTCAAACACCCCGGTCAGGGAGACGCTGTATTTGCCATCCAGCCCGATGGTAACGGTGAGGATCGTCTTGCCCTGCCAATCCTTGACGATCAGCTGGTTGTCTTGAACCTCGTAACTCGTCGCCTTGCCCTGGCTGGTGAGCCCATCCAGCGCCGGTTGGCTGGCCTCAAAGTTGAGGGAGATCAGACGATCGCTCCCCACCATCACCGGCAGTTGGCCATCGATGCTCTGGTTGCCCCCCTCTTGCAGGGCGACCCCCTTGTCGATGCCCAATGCGGGATCACTGCCATCATTGACGGTCAGGGTCAGGTCGGCGCTGGTGCTGTCGCCATCGATCTCGTTGGCGCTTACCTGCAAACCGAGGGAAAGCGTGTCGCTGCCCTGATGATCGAGCGGACCGGTGAGGGTGACCACCACCCGCCCAGCCAGATCGCTGCCCTGCTGCTGCGCATTCAATTCGGCGCGTAGCACCTCCACCCGTTGGCCACTGCCATCCAGGTAGTAACCTACCAAGGTGCGATCATCGGCAAATTCAAAGGTCAGCGGATGACCATCGCTGGCAAGACCCGAGCCGTTGAGGGTAGTCAGGATGCTGCTCTGATTGCTGAACACCAACGAATCCACCAGCAGAGGATCGGCGGTGTGTTTGACCACAAAGCTGCTCTCGCCCACCACGGCGGCGCCGTTAGTAAAGGCATCTTCAGTCAGAAGAATGGCCGGGATCTCGAAGCTGGGCGGATTGCTGTCCACCAGATTGATCACCAGCGGCGCCTTCACCAGATCGCCGTCGCTATCGCGATATTCGAGGTTAAACGGCAGGCGCAACGCGTCCTGACCGTGATCCAGGCTTTGACTCCAGACGATGCGGTAACTTCCGTCATTGTTGAGGGTCAGGCTGAAGACAGTCGCCCCACCGGCACTGGCGGTCAGGGTCTGACCGTTGATGGTGTAGCCAAGAGGCGCGCCATGGCTGACGAGCCCCAGCCCTTCCAAAGCACTCTGGTCAACGGCGAACTGGACTTGCAGATTGCCATCCTGGCCGGCACCGGTATTTAGACTGCCGGTCGCGGTGATCGGGCCATCGGCCAATCCGGCTTCGGAGAGCGTCAGGGTTTCGCTCTGACCGATCAGCGGCACCCCATCGCTGGCGCTGTTGCCCGCCAGATCGGTGACTCTGGCACGCACTTCAAAGGATTGATTGATACCGGAGAGATCAAGACCTGATACCTGCCAGCGGCCATCGGCCCCGACCTGTGCCGAGGTGGTCAACAGCGGCTGGCCATTGCTGTCGACCAGAGTGATGATGACACTCTGACCCGCCTCCACATTGCTGGTGGCGCCGCTCAGGGTGGCGCTGCTGTTGCCAAACAGGGCCGTGGTATCGAGATCATCGATGTCGATAGATGCCTGAGTATCGACATTGATAACGAGGGTATCGCTGGAGCGGTTGCCGGCAAAATCCATGGAATTGACCTGAAACTGGTACTGGCCATCGGCCAGGGTTTGCGGCAACTGATACTGCCAGTTACCGGCGGCATCCACCGTCAGGACGGTGAGCACGCTGCCGCCAAGGCTCAGGGTTACGGTGGCGCCGGGCTCCCCCTTCCCTTGCAGCAGCGGGGTATTGTCGCGGGTCAGATCATCGATCTGGCTGGCGCCGGTGTCGCTCTCATCGGCGAGATCGAGGGTAATGGTGGTGATGGTATCGAGCAGAGTCTGTCCGGTATCGCTGGCGTTGTTGCCAGCCTGATCCTGGGTATTGGCCACAATCTGCAACGGGCCATCCACCAGCTTGCCGGTCACATCGCCAAAATTGGCTTCCCACACCAGGCCGGGCAGCACCACGGTCGTCACCGTCAGTGAATTTCCCGCCTGATCGATAAGGGTCACAGTGACTGGCTGGCCTACCTCCACATCATCCACCACACCACGAATGATGACGCCAGCCGCTTCATCGGCGTTGATAATGTTGTCGCTGGTTTGGGGTTCGGTGATGGTGATGGCGGCAAAGAAATCGCGCTCTTCTGAAAACAGCAGCTCATCGCCGACAGGTTGCACCGCATGGTCGGTATCAAAACCGGCCTCGGCCAGGGTGGCGTCATTGGTACGATCGACCACCACAAAACCACCCGAGCTGGAACCGGCTACACCACCGATATTACCTGCAGCGGCTGCGTTACCGGCGGCGGTCTCCTGGAACAATTCGGTCGGGTCAATCCCCTGACGGATCGCCTCTTGCAATGAGGCCAGTTCCGGATCAGTCGGTTGTCCATCAGCAGCAGGCTCAGGTTTGGCGGCCATATCATGCTCACCAGCAGGATCACTGCCCGGCTCGGCTAGTTGAAAGTGGCCCCCTTGGGCAGTTTGCAGGCGGTCCCCCGGCTGCAATGCCATCCCCACTTTTGCTCGTATGACAGATCCATCTGCACTGATGACAAACACGGAGCCCTCGAGTTGGGAGATCACCGTGGACTTTTCAATTTGCAACTCAGCCATACAACCTCCAGCAAAACCTTAACCACCAACATCAGTACCTAGAGGGTACTTGTCTGTTCAATAATCATACCGCACCAGACTAAGTGGGTCTTTTCGCTATTTTCGACAATGATTGCCATAAAATGGCCATAACTTACAAGATTGTGCATCTAACAGGCCTTTTTAAATGAAATGAGATTTGGACGACCCCAATCCCATCACCTTTATTAACAGGTCTATCAGACTCCATGTGACTATTTCTGTCGTTTGACGATAAATCCACTGCAGCTTCAATAAATGGATCATAATCCGAAGGTCAAAAGCTCACACCACAACACCGACAATTTGCATATTCAGTCAATTTTTTAGCATAAGTAATTGCCGGAATCTGTGAACAATACGGCAGCAATCAGGATCAGCAGCAAAAAGTGCCAGTACGTAGCTGTACCGTTCAAACTCCTGCCATCGAATGCTCGGCAGTTAACAACAAGTTGAGTTTCCATAAAATTTAATCCAGATCTCATTTCAGCGATCAATCCTGTGCACCAATTGATCTGGCACAACTCTCCCTCCGATAAATCATCATTAAATTTACCTATTTGTTAGGGTAACCCTCGAGCAATCATATATTGCGCGGTTTTATTCACCCGCAAGCGAATGTCTGCCCACCCCGCCCGACGGGGGGAAGATCCACACCAAGATGGAACGGGTCAGACGAGACCAAAACATTTATCTGGGAGTGATAAACGTGGGTTCACAACACAGGCATATCAAACTGGGCCTCGCCACCCTGCTGCTGACTACCAGCCTTGGCACCAGCGGCTGGGCACTGGCTGATGACGCAACCACCAAGGGCAAGATAGAGGCGCGCAGCGAGCTGTTCGCCAAGGATCACGCCGATCAGTTCACCAGCTGGCAAGCCACCAGCGAGAGCAAGGAGCGCACCGACGCGCTGGCGGAAGATCCCAATATGGTAGTGCTGTGGGGCGGTTACCCCTTCGCCAAGGATTACAACAAGCCGCGGGGCCACTTCTATGCGCTGACCGATGTGCGCGAAACCCTGCGTACCGGCGCCCCGAAAACAGCCGAAGATGGCCCCCTGCCCATGGCCTGCTGGAGCTGTAAAGGCCCGGACGTGGCCCGCGTCATCGACGAGAAGGGTGAAGATGGCTACTTCAAGGGGATGTGGGCCAAGGGTGGGCCGGAAGTAGTCAACACCATCGGCTGCGCCGACTGCCACGACACCGCCTCGAAGGAGTTCAAGGTGGGTAAACCTGCCCTGCACCTCTCCCGTCCCTATGCCGATCGGGCCATGACCGCCATCGGCAAGCCGTTCAAGGATCAGGGACGCTTTGATCAGCAGTCCCAGGTGTGCGGCCAGTGCCACGTGGAATACTACTTCAGCGGCCCCACCAAGGCGGTCAAATTCCCCTGGGACAAGGGCACCACGGTTGAGCAGATGGAGGCCTATTACGATGAAATCGGTTTTGCCGACTGGACTCATGCCCTCTCCAAAACCCCCATGCTGAAAGCCCAGCACCCCGAGTACGAAACCTGGCGCGCCGGCATTCACGGCCAGAACAACGTCGCCTGTGTCGATTGTCACATGCCCAAGGTGCAGAACGAGCAAGGCAAGGTCTACACCGATCACAAGGTGGGGAACCCCTTCGATCGTTTCGAGCAGACCTGCCGCAACTGCCACACCCAGAGCAAGGAGATGCTGCAAGGGATCGTCAAGCAGCGCAAAGAGGCGGTAATCGAAACCAAGCTGAAGGTCGAGAAGCAGCTGGTACACGCCCACTTTGAAGCCAAGGCGGCCTGGGATGCCGGCGCCACCGAGGCAGAGATGAAGGATATTCTGCAGGACATCCGTCACGCCCAGTGGCGCTGGGACTACGCCATCGCCTCCCACGGGGTGCAAATGCACGCCCCCGAAGTGGCCCTCAAGGTACTTGGCAGCGCGCTGGATAAAGCCGCTGACGCCCGCACCAAGCTGGCACGCCTGTTGGCCAGCAAGGGGATCAGCCACGAAATCGCCATCCCAGACATCTCCACCAAGGAGAAAGCGCAAGCGGCCCTTGGCATGGATATGAAGCAGTTCAACAGCGACAAGGCCCAGTTCCTCAAGACCACGGTCCCCGCCTGGGATGCCGAGGCCAAAGCGGCCGGACGGCTGGCACAGTAACGGCGCCTGCGGGCCCGGCCAGACCAGGCCCGCAGCGGATGGAGGCTTCCTATGGGTGATTTAACGATGGATTTTTTACGACTGATGCTGATGGCAGCCATGCTGCTCACCAGCCTGCAGGGTCAGGCGGCCGAGCCGGCAGCAGCCCCTGTTCCAGCTACACATGAGGTGGAATTTTTACGCAATCCCAACAAGGCCTGTACCGACTGTCACAAAGAGCAGAGCGAGGGAATGCACGGCAAGCATGGTCAGGCGACCAATCCCAACAACCTGGCGCCGGTCACCTGCACCAACTGCCACGGCCAGCCCTCCCCCCAGCACCGGGAAGGGGTCAAGGATGTGATGCGCTTCAGCCACAGCCTGAAGGATAAAGAGAGCATCAAGCTTTATCCCATCAGCGAGCAGAATGGAGTCTGCATGAGCTGCCACGAGCCCAAACCACTGCGCGAGGCGCTCTGGGCCCACGACGTGCACGCCACCAAGCTCACCTGCACCAGCTGCCACCAGTTGCATCCGGCCAAGGAGCCCATGGTGGGGATCCCGGAAAAATCCCGCATCAAGCTCTGCGTCGACTGCCACAGCAAGCAGCATGAGGCCAGCAAGGCCCGGCAGGAGCAGTCCAAACCGGCTACCGGCAAGGAGGCATCATGAGCTGCTCTCGCCGTGACTTTATGGCGGGCATGGGCGCGGGAGCCCTTATCATGATGACGGGGCCGACTCGTTCCCTTGCTACCCCCCTCGCCCACAGCCAGACCATCGACGGGATCCGTTATGGCATGATCTACGATGAGACGGCCTGCATCGGCTGCACCGCCTGCATGGACGCCTGCCGGGAGGTGAATCAGGTGCCACAAGGGGTCTCGCGTCTCGAGATCATCCGCTCAGGCCCGGTCGGTGAATATCCCGATGCCGAGTACCGCTTCTTTCGCAAGTCCTGCCAGCACTGCGACAACGCCCCCTGCGTCCACGTCTGCCCCACCGGCGCCTCCCATATCCGCAAGGAGGATGGCATCGTCGATGTCGACGCGGATCTCTGCGTCGGCTGCATGTATTGCCTGGCCGCCTGCCCCTATCAGGTGCGCTTTATCAACCCGGTCACCCGAGTGGCGGACAAATGCGACTTTTGCCGCAAGACCAACCTGGCGGCGGGCAAGGAGCCAGCCTGCGTGGAGTCCTGCCCCACCAAGGCGCTGGTGTTCGGTAATCTGGATGATCCGGACAGCCCCATCGCCAAACGGCTGGTGAAAGAGACCACCTATCGCTACAAGCAGGCACTCGGCACCTCGCCCAAGATGTACCGCGTGCCCAAAGGGGAGATAACGTCATGACCATGCAAGCGGCATTTCACTTCCCCTCGCTGGTGTGGGGATTTGCCCCATCGCCATCTACTGCTGTGACAGAGGGAGGAATGGATCATGTTGCATGACGCATTTCACTTCCCTTCACTTGTCTGGGACTGGCCCATCGCTATCTATCTGTTCCTGCTCGGCATCTCCGCCGGGGCCACCACCCTCTCGGTGCTGCTGCGCCGCAAGGGCGCCGGCAGCGAGAACGGCATCATCAAGGCAACCGCCATTCTGGCGCCAGCGAGCGTGATATTGGGGTTACTCATCCTCATCTTCCATCTGGCCCGCCCCTGGACCTTCTGGAAGCTGATGTTCCACTACCAGTTCGACTCAGTGATGTCGATGGGGGTCATGCTGTTTCAGCTCTATATGGCGGTGCTGTTCGCCTGGCTGGCGGTGGTGTTTCGCACCGAGATCGAGACAATGCGCAGCCGGTTGCTGAAAGAGAAGTTCGCTTTTGTGGATGGGTTGATTGGCTTGCTCGCCCGCATCGAACGGCTGCTGGCGCCGCTCTTGCTGCTGCTTGCCGTGCTGCTGGGGGCCTACACCGGCTTTCTGCTCTCGGCACTCAAGACCTATCCGCTCTTGAACAACCCGGTGCTGCCGGTGCTGTTTCTGGTCTCGGGCATCAGCTCCGGCATCGCCTCCACCATCTTGCTGGCGGTGATGCTCTTCAAGGAGAACCACCACAGCCAGGGGGTGAGCTTTGTGCATCGCTTCGAGCGGCCGGTACTGGCGGTGGAGGCGTTGCTGCTGGTCTGCTTCTTTACCGGCCTCTACTTCGGTGGCGGTCAGAAAGAGGTGGCCATGTGGGCCGCCATCGGCAGCGGCTTCTGGGCTCAGGTGTTCTGGGTCGGCGTGGTGGGGGTCGGCATGCTGCTGCCCCAGCTGCTGGCCCTGCTGACCCCGGCGCCCCTGCGGGAACGCAACGGCCATCTGGTGCTGGTCTGCAGCCTGACCCTGGTGGGGATCCTGCTGCTGCGCTACTTCGTGCTCTATGCCGGCCAGATGACGGTAGTTTAAAAACCGGTTCACGCTCCTGTTGCGAGGCCGTGATCAAGGCTCATGTGCTGCTCGGAATCCTCATGTATTCACATACACTCCGGTTCCTGCGCTGCTCTTTACCTTGCTGACGACCTCTCACGACGGATCGTGAACCGGTTATTGAAACTGGGGATAAGCGCCAGCCACCCTCGGGTGACTGGCGCTGGCTTGTTGCTGGCCCAATGAATTTCTGGTGATGCCACACCCGTTGCTTGGCAATGTTCTCCGCCAAAGGGAGACGACGCAGCGTGTGTGTCATGACATGAATGACATCAAAGATTGACTGGAGGTTATGTGCTGGCGGAGCTCGGCTATCTCTCACTGTTGCTGGCGGCGGCACTCTCCTTGCTCCAGGGCACACTGCCCTGGCTGGGATTACGGCTCGCCTCCCCGACCCTTCTGCGCTGCGCCACGCCGCTGGCGCTGATCAATGTCATCCTGCTATTGACCGCCCTGCTGCTGCTCGCCAGCTGCTTTGCCCAAGATGATTTCACCGTCAGCTATGTGGCCCAGCACGCCAACAGTGCCCTGCCGCTGGGCTTCAAGCTGGCGGCGGTATGGGGGGGCCATGAAGGCTCCATGCTCTTTTTCGTCTTTGCGTTGGGGCTGTGGGGCGCTCTGGTGGCCCTTTGCTCCAAGCGGGTCGATCCGCTGATCACAGCTCGAGTACTGGCCATCATGGGGCTGATCGTCGGGTTCTTCGGCCTCTATACCCTGATCTTCTCCAGCCCGTTTGACCGCCAATTCCCGGGGCCGCTGGAGGGGCGCGATCTCAACCCCATGCTGCAGGATATCGGCCTTATCATCCACCCGCCCCTGCTCTATCTCGGTTACGTCGGCTTTGCGGTCAACTTCGCCTTCGCCATGGCGGCGCTGCACTCGGGGCGGCTCGATGGCGCCGTGGCTCACTGGAGCCGCCCCTGGGCGCTCGGCTCCTGGGTATTTCTCACCGCCGGCATCGTGCTGGGCTCATGGTGGGCCTACTACGAGCTCGGCTGGGGCGGCTGGTGGTTCTGGGATCCGGTAGAAAACGCCTCCCTCTTGCCCTGGCTGCTGGGCACTGCCCTGCTGCACGCCCTGATTGTCTGCGAGAAGCGCGGCGCCTACGGCCACGCCGTGCTGTTACTCTCCATCTTCACCTTCGCCTTGAGCCTGCTCGGCACCTTCGTGGTGCGCTCCGGGGTACTCACCTCGGTGCACGCCTTTGCGGTGGACCCCAGCCGCGGCCTCACCCTCTTGTTGCTGCTCGGTTTGCTATTGACCTGCGCCCTCACCCTGTTTGCCCTGCGCGCAGACATTCGCGCCCCCTATGCCCGCTTTGGCTTGCTGTCAAAAGAGGGGCTGCTCGGCGCCGCCATCCTGCTGCTCTGCGTGGCCTGCGCCAGCGTGCTGCTCGGCACCTTCTACCCCATGGTGTTCCAGTCGCTTCATCTGGGCTCGCTCTCGGTGGGCGCCCCCTATTTCAATTCCATCTTCGTGCCGCTGGCCCTCTGCCTGATGGCGCTGATGACCCAGCTGCCGCGCCTGCGCTGGCAGCAGCTTGCGGCACATTCCCGACTAAACGCTCTGTTGCCGCCGCTGTTTGGCCTGCTTGGCGGCGGGCTCATTAGCCTTGCCTATCTGGAACAGGGATCGTTTTCCGGTAGCTGGATTGGCATCCTCGCCAATATGATGAGCCTCTGGCTGATGGCCAGTCTGTTACTCCCGCTCATGCAACCGACATTGCTGCGCGAGTTCACCCTCAATCGGTTTGGCAGCTCGCTGGCCCACCTCGGGGTGGCGGTGTGCGCCCTTGGCATCGCGCAGGTGAGTGACCACAGTCAGGAGGGGGGCACTGTGCTAAGTGCCAACCAGCCCTACCAGCTCGGCGCGTTCGAGTTTCGTTATGAGAGGCGCGAGCCGGTGATCGGCCCCAACTATACCGCCGAGCGCGTCACGCTTAGCGTGCATAAAGACGGTAAAGAGGTGGCGCGGCTGACGCCGGAGCGGCGCCACTACAGCGTGCGCACCATGAACATGAACGAGCCGGGCATCGCGTGGGGAATGCTCGGCGATCTCTACGTGGTGCTGGGTGAGAAGATGGGGCCAGATGCCTATGCCATGCGGCTGCACTACAAGCCGCTGGTGCGCTGGATCTGGCTCGGCGGCCTGTTGATGATGGCGGGCGGCACCCTACGCCTGATCGCACGTCGCCCCTTGCTTGCCTCCCGTTCCGTTGCGGTTAGCGCCTCCCATCCCCGGCTCGAACAGGAGGCGTTATGAGATCCCGCCTGCGTCTCTTTCTTCCCTTGCTGCTGACCCTGAGCCTCGGCGCCCTGCTTTGGCTCGGCCTTGGCAACAATCCCTACAGCCAGGATGAGGCGACGCTCGGGCGTACCCTGCCTGCGTGGCAGAGCAACAATCTGCTGGACGGGAGCCAGATCCAGACCACCAGCCTCAGGGGCGAGCCCTTTGTGCTTAACGTCTGGGCCAGCTGGTGCACCAACTGCCGCGCCGAGCATCCGCTGCTCAACGAGCTCGCGGCAACAGTGCCCCTCTACGGTCTCAACTACCGGGACAAGGGGGATGCGGCCCGCGCCTGGCTTATCCAGGCGGGCAACCCCTATCGCGCCGTGCTGGCCGACCCTGACGGCAAACTGGCGCTGGAGCTCGGCGTCTACGGCACGCCTGAGACCTATCTGTTTGATGCCGATGGTGCCCTGCTCGCCCGCCATACCGGCGAGCTTACCAAAGGGATCTGGCAACGGCAGTTTGCTCCCCTGCTCGACCAGGCGCGAACGGACGCACAGATAAAGGCCGCCACTACTGCACCAGCTATTGCAATATCAGCTCGGGAGACACAGCCATGATGTGCCGTTCTCTTGCCTGCGCCCTGCTGGCCCTCGGCATGCTGCTGAGTGCAACTGCATATTCCAGCGGGGTCGATACCTATCAATTTCGCCACCCCGAGCTGCAAAACCGCGCTCAGGAATTGGCCCGCGCCCTGCGCTGCCCCCAGTGCCAGAACCAGAATCTGGTAGAGTCCAACTCCCCCATCGCGCGGGATCTGCGGCTAGAGGTCTACCGCTGGGTGGACGAGGGGCAGTCTGATGAGCAGGTGATCGCCCGCATGACGGAGCGCTTCGGCGATTTCGTCCGCTACGATCCCCCCTTCAAGGCCAGCACGGCGCTGCTGTGGGGCGGCCCCCCGCTGCTGTTGGGGCTGGCACTGTTGACCCTGTTTCGCCGCCTGACGCGCACAAAGGCGCAAGCCATCCCTGTCGTTAGAGCAATGATTGAACCCATTCATCAACCTGCGGCCGATCCCCGCAGCGAATTGAATTGGCTGATCATGCATGGGGAGCAGGCAGGCCTCTCCCCCGACCAACCACTCTACAGGGAGCTGAGCGCCGCCCGCCTGGCCAACGCCATCCCGGCGGCTGAGCTGGCCCTGCGCGCGCAACTGGCCAGCCAGCGTGACAATCGCGGCCGCAATAACCAGCACGGGCGGGCCTTGTTGCTGCTTGGCATCATGGCCATCGCGTCCGTTGCCACTGTGTATTTCAGCAGCGGCCGCTATCAGGCATGGCAGGATTATGCATCCCGTCCCGATCCGCTGGCGGGGTTGAGCCCGCGGGATCTGCAGGACAAGGAGCTGGGGAGTCTGCATCAGAAGCTTCAGCGCAGCCCCGCCGATCTCGACAGCTGGGCGGCGCTCGGCCAGCTCTATCTCTATCGGGGTGAATATGACAACGCCCTGCTCGCCTACCAGCGTCTCGCTCTGTTGGAGGGGGGCGCTAGCGCAGCGACTCAAGCCGCGCAAGCCACCGTGCTCTACTATCAGGCGGGCCAGCAGCTGACTCCCGAGGCAACCCGCCTGCTGGAGAGTGCCTTCAAGCAAGATGCGGGGGAAGTGAGCGCCCTGATGCTGCTTGCCTCCGATCACTTCCTGCATGGCCGCTACAGGCAGGCCATTGCCCTGTGGCAGCAACTGCTCGATGGCGAGCGCCCTCGCATCAATCGGGCCGCGCTGATCGAGGCGATCCAGACGGCAAGCATAATGGGCGGGTAACCCCTTGATTGAAGGAGGGTAATCGTGGTGATATGGCGCCGCGACCACGCAAGTGGTTCAGCACTCTCTTTCAATAGACAAGGATGTCTGGATGCAACTCACCCTGTTAAACGACTCGGGCAAATTCGATAGGCTCGATGACACCATTAGGCATGTCTTTGCCGAGACGGCGCACAAATTGAATGCCTTGTTCGATCTCTCCCAACTGGATGTCACCTTCAGCCCTTTTGCCGAGGGGGATGCTCCCGACTCGGGTATCGGTGGCTGGGCCATCAACATGTATCGGATAGAACTCCAGCTTGATCTGGAACGGCCTGATATCAAAGAGGTGATCATCACCGAATTGCCTGCCGTGCTGGCCCACGAAGTCCACCATATCGTGCAAAAGAAGAACAAGGTGGAAGCAGAAACACTGGCCGAAAACCTGATTTTTGAAGGGCTGGCCTGCTACTTTGAGCAGAGGTTCAATGGCGGCACACTCCCCTCGCTGTTCAAGGAGTCTCATCACCATGACTGGCAATCGCTCCTGGCAGAGATGACGCCCCATCTATCCAGCAAGCAGTTCAACTATTTAGACTTTTTCTACTGCCGTGATAACCGGCCATTTCCCAAATATGCCGGTTACTGGGTGGGGTTCAATCTGGTGGCCAACTATCTGGCCAAAAATGGCCTGAATGAAATAGAGGTCATGGGCCTGCCCGCCGAGGCGTATTTCAATTAACACGCCTTCACACTGTTCGTGGCTATCACAGAGCCCAAACCCGGAGAGAAGATCATGATCCCCATTCGCTGCAAGGCCGTCTCTGGCGTTGCCCTTACCACTGTCGATGGCGAAACAAAATTGCTGGTGATGAAACGGGTCAAGGGGGGCTTCTGGTGTCATGTGGCGGGCACGGTGGAGGCGGGTGAAACCGGCTGGCAGACCATTATTCGGGAGTTTGGCGAAGAGACGGGGATCAGGGTCACCGAACTCTACAACGGCCAGTATCTGGAGCAGTTCTACGAGGCGTAGCCTGAATACGATAGAGGTGGTGCCGGTCTTTGTGGTCTATTGCCCGCCCAATCAGGCGGTGACCCTCAACGACGAGCACACCGAATATCGCTGGTGTTCTCTGGCCGAGGCCAAGGCGCTGGTGAGTTTCCCCGGCCAGAAGGCGCTCTACGACCATATCTGGCACCACTTTGTCGACAACGCCCCCTCTCCCCTGATGCGGGTCGATATCCGCTGACCGCGCACGGCTTCCCCCTGTAAATGCAACACGCCCCCGGATGGGGGCGTGTTGTATCTAAAGCCAGCCAAGCGCTTTTGTTAGACCAAGCAGATGGCCTACGGCCGCTCGCCAGCGGCCAGACGGCGGTTGATATCGGCGATAACCGGGGCGATGTCGGCCAGGGTATCAATCACATAGTGCGCCCCCGCCGCCCGCAGTTTGGCCTCGGCCGGTGCGCGCCGGGCGGCGATCTCCGCCTCGCTCATGGCGGCAAACTCTTCCCAAGTGGCACCAAATTCGTTGCCGGAAACCGACAATCCCACCGTCCACATGCCCGCGTTCAACCCTTCGCTGATACCCGGCACGGCGTCATCCACCTTGATGCAGCGATGCACGGCGCTTATTCCCAGCTCAATCACGTTGGCCAGCGCCATCCAGGGGCCGGGGCGACCACCAGCCTTGAGGTCATCGGTGGCGACCCAGTGATCCGGGCGATAGCCGTGATCGGACGCCGCAGGTACCAGCGCCTCCATCACAGGACGAGGATAACCGGAGCAGGAGCCGATTTTCATCCCCTGCACCCGCAGAGCGTCCAGCACCGGCAGCACACCGGGGATGGGGGCGGCAAAGCGGGTCACGGCGGCAATCTGCAGCGGCATAAAGGTGTGATAAATGTGGTCCACCTCGGCGTGGCTCATGGGGTGGCCAAAGCGGGCCTGCCAGCGCGCATCCACCGAGGGCAGACGGCCCAGCGCGGCGATATGATCCCACTTGCCAAGGCCCATGGGCTGGCGTGCTTCGTCCAGGGTCACAGCAAAGTCATAGGCGCGGGCGAAGGCCTCGACGAAGATGGAGGTGGGGGCGAAGGAGCCGAAATCAACGACGGTGCCGGCCCAGTCGAGGATCAGCGCCTCCACGTCGGTGGTCGGGTGGATGGCAGTCTGCAAGTTAGTCATGGTGATGTTCCTGTTTCGGTGAAAGTGCGATCTCGCCGAGAGCGCGATCGAGAATGGTGATGGCGCGCACCAGATCGGCGCGGGTGATATTGAGCGGTGGCGAGAGCTGAATAACGTTCCCTTGGGAGACCTTGAAGCTGAGCCCCAGCTCCAAACAGCGGTAGAGCAGCCGCTCGGCGGCCTGGCTGTTGCGGGTGCGACTCTGGTGATCGACCACCAGATCGAGCGCCCAAAGCATACCGATACCGCGCACCTGCCCGATCAGCGGGTGACGTTCGGCCAACTTGCCGAACTCGGCCGCCATAAAACGGCCATCCTCCTGCGCTTTTGCCAACAATCCAGCTTCGCGGATTGTCTCTATAGTGGCGAGGGCCGCCGCACAGCCGATAGGGCTCTTCTCGTGGGTGTAGTGACCGAGCGAAATAGCTGCGGCCTGATTGAAACGGTCGCGGGTGATGAGCGCTGCAAACGGTACCACCCCGCCCCCCAGCCCCTTGCCCAGACAGATGATGTCGGGTTCGATGCCGAACTCTTCAAAGCTGAACCAGTGGCCGGTGCGGCCCAAAGCATTCGGGATCTCGTCGACGATCAACAGCACCTTGTGGCGATCACAGATCTCCCGCACCCGCTGCCAGTAGGCCTTCGAGGGCACCTGCACATCGGTGTTGCGGATGGGCTCGGCGATAAAGGCGCCGATCCCTCCCTCCTTCTCGATGACGTACTCCAGATAATCGGCGTAGTGCAGGTCATCACCCTCCCCGCGGTACCAGACACCGCGATAACGGGTGGGCGGCGGGATGCGCTCCACTCCGGCCATCAGCGGGCCCATACCGGCGCGAAAACAGGCCTCGCCGCCGACCGAGATGGCATCGAGGGAGGCGCCGTGAAAGGCATCCCACAGGGATACCACCTTGCTGTTGCCGGTGATAAAACGGGCGAGCTTCAGGGCAATCCCCACCACCTCGCTGCCGCCGGGGGCGAACAGTACCCGGTTGAGATCGCCGGGAGCCAGTTCAGCCAGGGTGCGGGCACAATCGATGGCAACCTGATGGGTGTAGCGGCGGGGCGCAAACGGCAGATCGGCGAGTTGCTGCTGCACCGCGGCCACCACCCTGGGGTGGCCGTGGCCCAGCTGATGGACGCTGTTGCCGTGAAAATCGAGGTAACGCTTGCCCGATACGCTGGTCAACCAGCTCCCCTGCGCCCCCTCGATCAAATCCAGACAGGGGGTGGAGAGTGCCTGATGGAGGAAGTAGCGGCTATCCTCCGCCAATCCCGCCTGCACCGCCTCGCTCTGGTCAGCCCACCAACGCGCCCGCCCCTCGCCAAGGTTGATATCCCCTTCGCTATCGGCGCGGCCGCTGCCGTGCAGCTTATGGTCATGCAAATCGCGGCCACGCAGATCACGACCCTGAGCCAGCATGCTGGTCATCGCGCGTCCCCTTGCCAGTAGCAGGCGCTGGCCATGGCGGCGAGCAGATCGCGCACCCGCTCCGGGGTCACATCGCCGATATTGCCGATACGGAAGCAGTCTGCTTGGGAGACCTTGCCCGGATAGATGACAAAGCCCTGCGCCTTGAGCCGCAGGTAGAAGTCGGCGAAGCGGTAATCAGGGTGGGTCGGAGAGTAGAAGGCGGTGATGATGGGAGATTGCCACTGTTCTGGCAGCAGCGGCGCAAAGCCGAGGGCAGCCATCCCCGCCACCAGCGTGCGCTGATTTTCGCTGTAGCGCTGATGACGGACTTCAATGCCCCCCTCCTCGTCCAGCTCACGCAGGGCCTGGGCAAAGGCGAGCACGGTATGGGTGGGCGAGGTAAAGCGCCACTTGCCCCCCTGCTGCTCCATGGTCTGCCACTGGGCATGCAGGTCGAGGGAGACCGAGCGGGCGCTCCCGGCACAGGCCGCCAACGCGGCGCGGCGAGCGATAACGAAGCCAAAACCCGGTACCCCCTGAATGCACTTGTTGGCCGAGCTGATAAGAAACTCGATGCCAAGGCGCCCCATGTCGATGGGGATACCGCCAAAGCTGCTCATGGCATCGACGATCAGGCGAATGCCGCGGCGCTGGCAGAGCGCAGCCACCTCCTCAAGGGGGTTGAGCATGCCGGTGGTGGTCTCGCAATGCACCATGGCCAGATGGGTGATCTCGGGGTGGCGCGCCAGCATCGCCTCGATGGCGGCGGGCTCCGGGCGGGTGGTCTCGCCGCAGTCCAGCTCATGGTGACGCAGGCCAAGGCAGCGGGCCATCTCCCCCATGCGGGCACCGTAGGCGCCGTTGTTGATGATCAGCAGACACTCATCGACGCCTATCGCCGAGCCCAGCACGCTCTCCACCACATAGCTGCCGCTCCCCTGCAGCAGCACGGCGCTGTAGTCGCTTTGATATTCCGGGCCAGTGGCGAGGCGCACCAGCTCGCGGCGGATGGGCTCCACCACCCCCTGGTTGTAGTCCGCATCCCAGGTGCAGCTGTCTTGCAGCATGGCGGCGCGCACCGTGGCGGTGGTCGAGAGGGGGCCCGGGGTCAGCAGCAGGTAATCGACGGCGGCGGGGGCCGCAGGAATATGGGTCATGACTTCACTCCTTTTGGTATATACCAGAATGAGCGCATTGTGGGTAACTGCCCCGCCAAGGTCAAAGGGGTGGGGCTACGTGCAACAAAAAATTCATTTTCAGCGCCAGGATCGCGATAATCTAGGAAGCCTGAACAGCAGGGGCGATGCTGGTATCTACCAACGCATGTTGATGTTGCCGTGTAACGATCGGGCAGATGACCTGCCCTGTGCCCAGCCCATTGCACAACTTATTGCAAAACCAGGGATTTTCATGAGCAAACCGCAATATCTGCAGATCAAGGATGCCCTCGCCAACCAGATCCTGGCGGGGGGTCTGGCCCCCAACGACAAGCTCCCCTCCGAGCGGCTGCTGGGGGAACTCTATGGCACCACCCGGGTTACCATCCGCGAGGCACTGGTGCAGCTGGAGGCGAACGGCCTTATCTATCGGGAGGATCGCCGCGGCTGGTTCGTCACCCCGCCGCGCTTTCGCTTGAACCCCAGACGCACCTCCAACTTTCACCAGATAGTGCGGGAGCAAGGGGGTGAGCCGCGTACCAAGCTGCTGGAGAAAAGCCGCCAGGCGGTGCCGCCCGCGTTGATAGCGCAACTGCAGCTCAAACCGTTCGACAGCCTGTTTCTGCTAAAACGGCTGCGCTACGCCAACGGGCGCGCCATCTGCTACTGCGAGAACCACTGCCTGCCAGAGCGGGTGCCCGGCCTGCTGGAGCTGGATCTCAACGGCAGTCTGACCGAGATCTACCAGGCCCATTACGATCTCCACTACGCCCGCATGCAGGTGCGCTTTTTTCCCACCGCCCTGCCGGATGAGGTGGCCAAGGCGCTGGGGGCCACCGCCGGTCTGCCCGCCCTGCGTCTCGAGCGACTCAACTTCGATCAGCACGGCCGGGTGCTCGACTTCGATCTGGAGTACTGGCGCCACGACAGCCTGGAGATCGAAGTGGATACCCAGGATTAGTCACGGATAAATCAGGAACGGCAAAACGTCACGGGGCTGTCACGGTCACGTCATAAAGATCCCCTAGCCTCTCTCTCGACCAATCTGGTTTATACCAAACCAATTTAACTGGAGAAGAGGATGAAACAGGGAACCCATCTGCTGGCCGCCGCCGTGCTGGCTGCCATGACCGCCCCGGCACTGGCCGCGACCGATCTCACCGTCTACACCGCCTTCGAACCGGAGCAGCTCAACGAGCTGAAAACCGCGTTCGAACGCCAGCATCCGGACATCAACATCAAGTGGGTGCGTGACTCCACCGGCGTGGTCACCGCCCGCTTGCTGGCAGAAAAAGCGCAGCCCAAGGCGGATGTGGTGTGGGGACTGGCCGCCACCAGCCTGATGCAGCTCGATCAGCAGCAGATGCTCAATGCCTATGCACCGAAAGGGCTGGAGAAGCTCGACAGCCGCTTTCGCGACAGCAAGGCCGAGCCGCACTGGATCGGTCTGGACGCCTTCTTCAGCGCCATCTGCTTCAACAAGGTAGAGGCGGAAAAACAGGGGATCCCGGCCCCCACCAGCTGGGCCGACCTCACCAAGCCCATCTACAAGGGCAAGGTGATCATGCCCAACCCCAGCTCCTCCGGCACCGGTTACCTGAGCGTTGCGGGCTGGCTGCAGACCATGGGCGAGCAGCAGGGCTGGCAATTCATGAACGGCCTGCACCAGAACATCGACCGTTACACCCACTCGGGCTCCGCCCCCTGCAAGCTGGCCGCCAGCGGTGAAACGGTGATCGGTATCTCCTTCGACTTCCCGGCTACCAGCCTCAAGGCCAAGGGAGCCCCCATCGAGGTGGTGTTCCCGAAAGAGGGGTCGGGCTGGGATATGGAAGCTGCCGCCATCATCAAGGGCACCCCCAAGCTGGAAGCCGCCAAACAGCTGCTCGACTTTGCCGCCACCGAACAGGCCAACGCCCTCTACAACAAGTCGTTCGCCGTGGTCGCCATCCCCGATGTAGCCCAACCGAGAGCGGGCTATCCGGCGGATATCAAAGGCCAGATGATCGACAACGACTTTAGCTGGGCAGCCCGCGAGCGTAACGCCATCCTGGCCCAGTGGAGCGCCAGCTTCGACGGCAAGACCGAAGCCAAACAGTAAGCGTGAAGGGCGGCGGTTTGTTCACGCCAGACACACCGCCGCCAATAAACTGCCAGTCGAAGGCCAACAGCTGTTGGCCTTCGCTTTTTGGTTTTAGCTTCCCGAGTTTGTATTGCCTTCAATTAGCGATGCTTAGTCCATTCGCACAGTGCCCAGCCACTTGCTGGCGACCCGATCTCATTTGACTGTCATCAAGCTGTCATCCCCCGATCACCTGACCGTCACACTTCACCCGCAAACTGGTATATACCAAATCAGTAGCGAGTCGAACCATGACCCAGCCCTATCTGGACATTCAACATCTCAACAAGCAGTTCGGTGCTTTTCAGGCCCTTAAAGGGATCTCTCTGACCATTGAGCCGGGGGAGTTTATCTGCTTTCTCGGCCCCTCCGGCTGCGGCAAAACCACCCTTCTCAGAGCCATCGCCGGACTGGATCTGCCGGACAACGGCGAGATCTGGCAAGGAGGGCGCAATATATCCCGCCTGCCGCCCCAGGAGCGCGATTTTGGCATCGTGTTTCAGTCCTATGCTCTCTTCCCCAACCTGACGGTTGCCCAGAACATCGCCTTCGGCCTTGAGAATCAGGGATTGGCGCGGGATCTCATCAAGGAGCGGGTGGAGCATTGGCTGGGGCTGGTGGATCTCACTGCCCAGTCCCACAAATACCCGAGCCAGATCTCCGGCGGCCAGCAGCAGCGGGTGGCGCTGGCCCGGGCCTTGGCCCTCTCCCCCGGCCTGCTGCTGCTGGACGAACCGCTCAGCGCGCTGGATGCGCTGGTGCGCACCCATCTTCGCAGCGAGATCCGCGCCCTGCAGCAGCGCCTTGGCATCACCACCATCATGGTGACCCACGATCAGGAAGAGGCGCTGACCATGGCCGATCGCATCGTGGTGATGGAGGGCGGCCGCATCGTGCAGGTGGGCACCCCGCAGGAGATCTACCACCAGCCTGCCAGCCGTTTCGTGGCAAGCTTTGTCGGTACCATGAACTTCCTCGAGACCCTGGTGCTGAGCCCCACTCAGGTGCGCCTCAACGAACAACCGCTGCAACTCGCCAATCAGGCCGCAGCCGGCAGCAAATTGCAGGTGGCGATCCGCCCCGAGGCAATCACCCTGAGTGCGCCGAGCGAGCCGTATCTTGGCCAACATGGCGTTGAAGCAACCATCGATCAGGTGGAGTTTCTCGGCACCGCCCAGCGCCTGATCTGCACCGCCGACACCTATCTGGGCCCACAGCAAATTCTGGTGGAACGCCCGACCCACGAGCTGCCCCACCACGAACAGGGTGGCTGGCGCAGCGGCATGCGCTGCTCGCTGCACTGGCCCGCCGGGGCGATGCAGCTGTTTGAAGGAGAGCGCCCATGACAGCCCCCTTCGCGACCTCCTCCCTGTTGCCGCCAGCGACAGCCCGGCAAGACGCCCGCTGGCAGCGGCTCTGTCGCGGCTGGAGCCGGGATCAGCTGCTGCAACTGATCCTGCTTGCGCTCGGTATCGCCCTGCTCAGCAGCGGTCTGCTGCTGCCGCTGCTCACCATGCTGCAAAAGAGCCTGCAGGATGAGAACGGCCTTTGGATAGGCCTTGCCAACTTCAGCGCCTACTTCGACGCCCCTCATCTGGGGCGCACCATTGGCAACACCCTCTGGCTCGGGGTGCTGATCACCGCGCTGGTGGTGACCATCGCCTTTGGCTACGCCTATGCCCTCACCCGCACCTGCATGCCGGGCAAGAGCCTGTTTCGCCTCATTGGCCTTATTCCGCTGTTGATGCCCTCCCTGCTGCCCGCCATCAGTCTGGTCTACTGGTTTGGCAATCAGGGGATCGCCAAGGGGCTGCTCGGCGGCGAGAGCATCTACGGTCCTATCGGCATCGTCATTGGTCTGGGCTTCTGGTGCTTCCCCCACGCCCTGATGATCCTTACCACGGCGCTGGGCCAAAGCGATACCCGCCTCTATGAAGCCTCCCGGGTGCTGGGCAGCAGCGGCTGGCGCACCTTTGTCACCGTCACCCTGCCTACCGCCCGTTATGGCCTGCTCAGCGCCGCCATCGCTGTCTTCACCCTCACCATCTGCGACTTCGGGGTGGCCAAGGTGATTGGCGGCCAATACAGCGTGCTGGCTACCGATATCTACCGGCAGGTGATCGGGATGCAGAACTTCTCGCTGGGCGCCGTTGCCAGCGTCACCCTGCTGCTGCCGGCACTGTTGAGCTTTGCGCTGGAGCACAGAGTGCGCAGCAAGATGCAGGAGCAGAGCAGCACCAAGGCGGTGCCCTATCAACCCAAACCCCATCGGCTGCGGGATCTGCTGGCACTCGGTTGGTGCACGCTCTGGGCCCTGCTGTTTCTGGCGCTGGTGGGGATGGCGGTTTACGGCTCCCTGGTGCAGTTCTGGCCCTACAACCTCGCTCTGACGCTGGATCACTATGCCTTTGACAGCAACAGCGTCTATGGCTGGCAGCCCTTTACCAACACCTTGCAGCTGGGCCTCTATACCGCGCTGATCGGCACCGTGCTGGTGATGGTGCTGGCCTGGGCGCAGGAGAAGGGACGCCACTTCGCGCCGCTGCGCCAGCTGCTGCATCTGCTCGCCATGCTGTCGCTGGCGGTACCCGGCATGGTGCTGGGGCTCGGTTACATCTTCTTTTTCAACGGCAATCCGCTCTTTGGCGGCCTATACGGCACTCTGCCGCTGATGGTGCTCTCCTGCGTCATCCACTACTACACCGTGGGCCATATGACGGCGCTGACCAGCCTCAAGCAGTTGCCCAAGGAGCTGGAGCTGGTGGCCATCTCATTGCGCATTCCGCTCTGGAAGGCGTTCTGGCGAGTCACCCTGCCCGCCTCCCTACCCGCACTGCTGGAGATCTTCATTTACCTGTTCGTCAACGCCATGACCACCACCTCGGCGGTGATCTTCCTCTATTCGAGTGACAGCGTGCTCGCCTCCATCGCCGTGCTCAACATGGAGGATTCCGGCGATACCGCCGCGGCCGCCGCCATGGCCACCCTGATCCTGCTGGCCGCCGCCACCGTCAAGCTGCTCCAGCTCTTTTTAAGTCGCGCCCTGCTGGATCGCACCCAGCGCTGGCGCCACCAATAACCTTATCGAGGAGTCATCATGTCCACTCTCCCCTTCTGGCTGGCCGAAGCGCTCGCCGCCGAACAACCCGCGCCTCCCAAGCCACTTCACGGCCACCACGAGGCCGATGTCTGCATCGTCGGTGGCGGCTTTACCGGGCTGTGGAGCGCCATCACCCTTAAACAGGCCGAACCTGCCTTACGTATCCTGGTGCTGGAAAAAGATCGCTGCGGCAGCGGCGCCTCCGGGCGCAACGGCGGCTGCCTGCTCACCTGGTCGGCCAAGTATTTGACGTTAAAGCGCCTCTTTGGCGAAGAGCAGGCTGCCTGGCTGGTGCAAAGATCCGAGCAGGCGGTACACGAGATCGCCCGCTTCTGCGAAACGCACAACATAGAGGCACAGCTGAGGGTCGAGGGCACCTGCTACACCGCCACCAGCGAGGCCCAGCGCGGCCTGATGGAACCGGTATTGCGGGAGCTACAGCGAGCCGACCTTAACCAGTGGCAGGCGATTGAAGAAGGTGAACTGGCGAGCCAGAGCGGCTCCCACGTTCATCTGGAGGGGCTCTACAGCCCCCACGCGGGCTCGGTGCAACCGGCACTGCTGGTGCGCGGCCTGCTGCGGGTGGCGCGTGAGCTGGGGGTCGAGGTTTATGAGCACTCCCCCATGCAGCGCCTTGAGGCGGGCCAGCCAGCGCGGGTGCCAACGCCGCAGGGTGAGGTACGTGCCCGCAAGGTGGTACTGGCCCTCAACAGCGCCATGGTGCAGCACTTTCGCGAGTTTCGCCGCAGTATCGTGCTGGTCTCCTCCGATATGGTGATCACCGACCCCGCGCCGGATGCACTGGCCGCCCAGCAGCTTGCGCACGGCCGCTCCGTGGTGGATGGCCGCACCTTTGTACATTACTACCGCTCCACCCCGCAAGGGCGGCTGATGCTGGGCAAGGGGGGCAACACCTTCGCCTTTGCCAACCGCCATCTGGCCGAGTTCGATGCCCCCAGCCGCTATCTTGCCCCCCTCACCCGCACCCTGCGCCGCTTCTTTCCGGCGCTTAAAGAGGTGCCCATCGCCGCCAGCTGGTGCGGCGCCTCCGACCGCTCGGTGGATGGCCTCCCCTTCTTCGGTAACTGGCGAGGGCAGTCCAATATCGTCTATGGCCTCGGCTACTCCGGCAACGGAGTGGCGCAAAGCTGGATCGGAGGCCAGATCCTGGCGGCTTTGGTGCGCGATGAAGTGCGGGAGGAGGATAAACCCTGGCGTGAATGCGCCCTGGTAAGCGGCCCGCGTGGCTACTTCCCTCCAGAGCCATTCCGCTGGCTGGGGGCCATGGCGGTACGCAACGCCATCCGGCGCAAGGAGCGGGCGGAAGATGAGAACCGTCCGGTGGCCTGGTATGACAAACAGCTGGCCAAACTTGCCGATGCGGCGGGCAAGGCGGATAAATAGCCCGGCGATAGAGGGCAACCATTTCCCATACTGTTTCGCCCCACACCCTATTTCTTGAAAGTGCCGACCCGAGGGTCGGCATTTTTACAGGTGAATTCTGAGGGGCATTATCACCAAGCGTGATCAGCTGATTGACCCCTGCGACGGCAGGATTGAGATAGCATGATTTGTAGGTTGGCGCAGAGCGTAGCGAAGCCCAACAGGCGAGCGTGATTGCGCCAGACAGAGCAGGATAAACAATGATGTGACCGAGCCGTAAACAGATTGACAAACATATTTCACGGTAAACGTTGGGCTTCACTTCGTTCAGCACCAACCTACCTTTTTAGCCCAACATACGAGATGCGATAGCTGGCATTGCTTGTCGACCACCCACTGAAACTAATACTAATCATTCTGGCCGGAGTAGCTTAATCACCTCACAAGAATCCCACCGCACAAGCGGTGGGTGCATCTCAGTAAGGTGTGTCTTATAAGCTAATTTATCGTAAACTGGTAATTTATTAGCCTCACACCTCATATAAAGCTAAAGATTTAACCTTCACCAAAAAACAGGGTGGCTAAATTGTCTCCTCAAGTCCTCAGTTATACCGATTTTCACCATATAACCTTCCAAACTCCACCACCCTGACATGATCCGCAGTGGTATAAGCCCTTCCAGTCAAGACGTCCCTCAAGCCTTTCGATACCTTTAGTTGCTTTATCAGCTTTATTGGCTGTCTGCCATGAGTTGTGACCACAGTCGGAAATCCTTACAAGCACATCGTAGGAAGGCTTGCTGTGTGTCTTCTTGTAGAAGCTAACTTCATTAATATAAACTTTTTCTGTGACGCCAACAGCGTCATCCAAACCATCCCCCTCAGCAGATTTCAAGACTTCAATTGCGTATTCTGCTGCATCAGCTCTGGCAGATTGTTTCGCGATCTCTTTCTTTGCTGACTCCAAATCATCTTTAAGAGTTTCATTCTCCTCTATATAAAGTCTTGCTAGTTCCAGCTCCTCCGAGTTTGCATCTGCTTTTGCCTCAAGCTGAGCCAAGCGAGCATGCGAATGTTCTCTTTTTATTTTTCTAATCTGAAGAGGTGCATCAACCGACAGGGCTGCAATACTCATGACTTGACGACGGAGTGATGTGGTGAATCTAGAAAGACCCTTTCCATCCGTATCATTAGAAAGTAAGCGCTCGGCAGTCCAGATCTTACTTCTCAATTCCAAAGGGTCCTGCGTATCAGCACGTAATGGCCAATAGATTCTGACTGCTCCTAAGTAGCAAGACTGAGGCTTACCAAGAAGATTACTTAATGCCCATGAAGCATCAGCGTCAATTCTTACAACCGAAGACAATCCAGCCAAGTCATGCGATAACTTTTCTGTTAACTGAGGCCAAATAGGCTCACCATCTAACTCAGATACAATGGTGACTGGTAATGACCTAGTATTACTAAGCAAATATTCTACAAGTTTTTCTGCCGACTCTTTACCGGCTGAAAGAATCTCTTTTGCAGGAGGAATATTATTTCCCCCAAAGTGCCAATCGCTTCTTAGTTTCAAAACATCCCGAATTAATGAAGGGCATCTTGGGTAAAATGATGTAGGTGCAACCATATCCCCTGCATTAGATGCAGACAATGTTAGATAGAATACAATGACTCCATCTAATTTAGTTAAGGCTAGATTTGTTCTGAAAGTATGGCCATCCATCGTAGGTTCGATTAAGGAAACTTCAATTAGACTTCCTGATTCGATGGATATGTTTGTTCTTTCGAATGTGCCTGTTGCGCCGGGCGTTTTTGACGTAAAGATGCCAGAATCTACAGCTAATTTCTCTACCCCCTTACCAGCAAGCCAAACGTCAATAGCATTCGTCAGTACCAACCATGATGATTCTAGTTCCTTCTCTGTCAGTTGCTGGGTCTCTAACCTATACGCGGCAAGTGTAAGCATTTTTGACTTCCTTGAATAAGTGTTTGGCATGAAGCATAGCATTTGTACAACAAATCTGAAATATTATCACTTCTCACCAGCAAAAGCAGGCATTAAAAATAACGACACCAAACTTTCGACAATAAAAATGCCGCCCCAAGGGGCGGCATTTTTTATTAGAGATAACGGGCTAAAAGGAATTACCAACCGGTTACTTCACGCAGGGCCTTGCCGATATCGGCCAGGGAGCGGACGGTTTTCACGCCAGCATCTTCCAGCGCGGCAAACTTCTCGGCGGCAGTCCCCTTGCCACCGGAGATGATGGCGCCAGCGTGGCCCATCCGCTTGCCGGGAGGTGCGGTAACACCGGCAATATAGGAGACCACCGGCTTGGTGACGTGGGCCTTGATATAGGCAGCCGCGTCTTCCTCGGCGTTGCCGCCGATCTCGCCGATCATCACGATCGCTTCGGTCTGCGGGTCGTTCTGGAACATCTCCAGAATGTCGATAAAGTTGGAGCCCGGGATGGGGTCGCCACCGATACCGACGCAGGTGGACTGGCCAAAGCCCTCGTCAGTGGTCTGCTTGACCGCTTCGTAGGTCAGGGTGCCGGAGCGGGAGACGATGCCCACCTTGCCCGGCTTGTGAATGTGGCCCGGCATGATGCCGATCTTGCACTCACCCGGAGTGATCACGCCTGGGCAGTTGGGGCCGATCATCCGCACGCCGGTCTCTTGCAGCTTCACTTTCACATCCAGCATATCCAAGGTCGGGATGCCTTCGGTGATGGTGACGATGAGCTTGATGCCCGCATCGATCGCTTCCAGGATCGCGTCCTTGCAGAACGGCGCCGGCACATAGATGACGGAGGCGGTGGCGCCGGTCGCTTCGACCGCGTCACGGACGGTGTTGAACACCGGCAGGCCCAGATGGGTGGTGCCGCCCTTACCCGGAGAGACGCCGCCCACCAGCTGGGTACCATAGGAGAGCGCCTGCTCGGAGTGGAAAGTACCCTGACCGCCGGTAAAGCCCTGGCAGATGACTCGGGTGTCCTTGTTGATCAGTACGCTCATCAGTTGGCCTCCGCTGCTTTGACGACTTGCTGCGCGGCATCGGTCAGACTCTTGGCCGCAATGATGTTGAGGCCGCTCTCGGCCAGCTTGATACCACCCAGCTCGGCGTTGTTGCCTTCCAGACGGACCACGACGGGCACCTTGACCCCCACTTCCTTGACCGCACCTATGATGCCTTCCGCGATCATGTCGCAGCGCACGATGCCGCCAAAGATGTTGACCAGCACCGCTTTGACGTTGCTGTCGGAGAGGATGATCTTGAACGCCTCGGTCACCCGCTCCTTGGTGGCGCCGCCGCCGACGTCAAGGAAGTTGGCCGGCTTGCCGCCGTGCAGGTTGACGATGTCCATGGTGCCCATGGCCAGACCCGCGCCGTTGACCATGCAGCCGATGTTGCCATCGAGGGCCACATAGTTGAGCTCCCACTGGGCGGCGTGCGCTTCGCGGGGGTCATCTTGTGACGGGTCGTGCATCTCGCGCAACTTGGGCTGACGATACAGTGCGTTGGCGTCGATGTTGATCTTGCCATCCAGGCAGTGCAGGTTGCCCTGGGCGGTGATCACCAGCGGGTTGATCTCCAGCAGCGCGAAATCGCAATCCAGGAACATCTGGCCCAGACCCATGAAGATCTTGGTGAACTGTTTGATCTGATCGCCGACCAGACCCAGTTTGAAGGCCAGTTCGCGGGCCTGATAAGCCTGCGGACCCACCAGCGGATCGATAGCCGCCTTGTGGATCAGATGGGGGGTTTCGTGGGCGATCTTCTCGATATCCACGCCACCTTCGGTTGAGGCCATGAAGACCACGCGGCGCGAACCACGGTCAACTACGGCGCCCAGGTAGAGCTCTTTGGCGATGTCGGTGCAAGATTCCACCAGGATCTTGGTGACCGGCTGGCCGTTGGCGTCGGTCTGGTAGGTCACCAGATTTTTGCCAAGCCAGTTTTGGGCAAAAGCACGGATCTCATCCTTGCTCTTGGCCACTTTCACGCCGCCCGCTTTACCGCGGCCACCGGCGTGTACCTGGCATTTGACGACCCAGGTATTGCCGCCAATCTTGTCGGCCGCTTCGGCCGCTTCTTGTGGGGTAGCACAGGCATAACCTTCGGAGACCGGCAGGCCATACTCGGCAAACAGCTGTTTTGCCTGATATTCATGCAGATTCATAGATGCTCTATCCGTGTTGTAGGTATTTCCGTCCGGGGCTGGTGTTTCTCAATCCCCTGTGAATGGGGGCCTGGGCGGCCCCTCGTTATCTTTCAATCGCTCGGGTATTACTCAAACGTCCAGCAGCACATCCGGCTCGGGGCGCAAACCCCTTGCCCGGGTGCCACAGGCTTAGACGTCCAGCAACAGACGGGTCGGGTCTTCCAAGAGCTCCTTGACGGAGACCAGGAAGCCTACCGATTCGCGTCCGTCGATGAGACGGTGATCGTAGGAGAGCGCCAGGTACATCATCGGCAGGATCTCGACTTTGCCGTCAACGGCCATCGGGCGATCCTGGATCTTGTGCATGCCCAGAATGGCGCTCTGGGGCGGGTTGATGATCGGGGTGGACATCAGGGAGCCGAACACGCCACCGTTGGTGATGGTGAAGTTGCCGCCAGTCAGTTCATCCACGGTCAGCTTGCCGTCACGGCCCTTGCCCGCCAGATCCTTGATGGCCTTCTCGATGTCCGCCAGGCTCATGTTGTCGCAGTCGCGCAGCACCGGCGTCACCAGACCACGGGGGGTGGAGACGGCGATGCTGACGTCGAAGTAATTGTGGTAAACCACGTCATCACCATCGAGCGCCGCGTTCACTTCCGGATAGCGTTTGAGGGACTCCACGACCGCCTTCACGTAGAAGGACATAAAGCCGAGCTTGATGCCGTGCTTCTTCTCGAAGATCTCGCCGTACTGCTTGCGCAGATCCATGATGGGCTTCATGTTGACCTCGTTGAAAGTGGTCAGCATGGCGGTGGTGTTTTTCGCTTCCAGCAGACGCTCGGCAATGCGCTTGCGCAGACGGGTCATCGGTACCCGCTTGTCGGTGCGACCACCCAGCGGGGCAACCTTGGCTGCCGGGGCTGCAGTTGCGACCGGTGCGGCTGCCGCAGGCTGGCTCTTGGCCTTGATGAAGGCTTCCACATCATCCTTGGTGATGCGACCCCCCTTGCCGGTACCGGTCAGCTTGGTCACGTCGATGTCGTGCTCGCCAATCAGGCGGCGCACCGAGGGGCTCAAGCCATCCGCGCCATCATCGGCCACAGCTTCAGCGGGTTTCTCTTTGGTCTCTTCACCGGCCACCGGAGCGGCGGTGAGGATGGCAATCAGTTGACGGGACAACACAGTCGCCCCTTCCCCTTGCAGAATATCCCCCAGCACACCGGCTTGCGGTGCCGGCACTTCCAGCACCACCTTGTCGGTCTCGATGTCGACCAGCACTTCGTCACGGGCGACCAGATCGCCCGGTTTTTTGTGCCAGGTGGCGATAGTGGCATCGGCCACTGATTCCGGCAGATCCGGTACCTTGATTTCGATAGTCATCCAATCAGTTCCTTTTTACTTCTATGCCAGAGGCTTTACAGGGTAAGGGCATCTTCCACCAAGGCTTTTTGCTGCTTGGCGTGGACAGACATGTAACCGACGGCCGGTGAGGCTGACGCGGGGCGACCGGCATAACGCAGGGTAGCTCCGGCTGGCAGCACGCCATCGTAGTGGTGACGGGTGCAGTACCAGGCGCCCTGGTTCTGCGGCTCTTCCTGACACCAGACAAAGTCGGTGACATGGCTGTAATCGGCCAGAATGGCGCGCACTTCCTCTTCCGGGAAGGGGTAGAGCTGCTCAATTCGCACCAGTGCCACATCTTGCTGCTCGGCCTTGCGACGGGCATCGAGCAGGTCGTAGTAGACCTTGCCGGAGCAGAAGACCACCCGCTTGACCGCTTTCGGATCCAGCGCATCGATCTCGCCGATGGCGTTCTGGAAGGTACCTTCCGCCAGTTCTTCAAGCTTGCTCACCGCCAGCGGATGGCGCAGCAGGGATTTGGGCGTCATCACGATGAGCGGACGGCGCATCGGGCGCACAACCTGACGACGCAGCATATGGAACACCTGTGCCGGGGTTGAGGGCACGCACACCTGCATGTTGTGCTGGGCGCACATCTGCAGATAACGCTCCAGACGGGCGGAGGAGTGCTCCGGGCCCTGCCCCTCGTAACCGTGCGGCAGCAACATGGTCAGGCCGCACATCCGGCCCCACTTCTGCTCACCGGAGGAGAGGAACTGATCCACCACTACCTGGGCACAGTTGGCGAAATCGCCGAACTGGGCTTCCCAGATGGTGAGGCCAGCCGGCTCGGCGCTGGCGTAACCATATTCAAAGGCCAGTACCGCGTTCTCGGTCAGCACAGAGTCATACACCTCGAACGGGCCTTGCTCGTCGTGCAGGTTGCACAGCGGGGTGTAGGTGCTGGCATCGGTCTGGCTGTGCAGCACGGCGTGGCGGTGGAAGAAGGTGCCACGGCCGGAGTCTTCACCGGTAAAGCGGATGCGGGACCCCTTGTCCACCAGAGTGGCGTAGGCCAGGGTCTCGGCAAAGCCCCAATCCACCAGCTTCTCGCCTGCGGCCATCAGACGGCGGTCTTCGTAAATCTTCTCGACCTGACGCTGCAGCACGTGGGTCGCCGGATACTGGCTCACCCGCTCGCCGAGGCTCTTGAGGTGATCCATCGGCACGGCACTCTCATAGGCCATGTTCCAGTCGTGGCCCAGATAAGGGGTCCAGTCGACGGAGTGCAGCTCCATCGGCCGCCACTCTTTGCTTACGCGCTCGCCGCGATCCAGCGCTTCGCGATACTCGTTGACCAGTTCGGTCGCCCGCTCCTGAGCGAGGCTCCCCTCGGCCACCAGCTGATCGGCGTAGATCTTGCGCGGGGTCGGGTGCTGCTTGATCTTCTGGTACATCAGCGGCTGGGTCGCGCTCGGCTCGTCCGCTTCGTTGTGACCGTGACGACGGTAGCAGACCAGTTCGATCACCACGTCGCGTTTGAAGGTATTGCGGTAATCCAAGGCAATCTGGGTCACCAGCACCACGGCTTCCGGATCATCCCCGTTGACGTGCAGCACCGGCGCCTGCACCGCCTTGGCGATGTCGGTGCAATATTCGGTGGAACGCAGGTCACGGATATAGGAGGTGGTGAAACCAACCTGGTTGTTGATGACGATGCGCACCGTCCCGCCGACACCATAGGCGCGGGTCTGGGACATGTTGAAGGTCTCGGCCACCACGCCCTGACCGGCCATGGCCGAGTCACCGTGAATGGTGATGGGCAACACGCTGGAGCCATCCTTGTCACCGCGACGATCCATCCGGGCACGGACCGAGCCGATGACCACAGGGTTGACGATCTCGAGGTGAGAGGGGTTGAACGCCAGCGCAAGGTGGACGTTGCCACCCGGGGTGGCGAAGTCGGAGGAGAAGCCCATATGGTACTTCACATCACCGGTGCCCCAGGATTCGCCATGCTTGCCGGCAAACTCGTCGAACAGATCCTGAGCTCGCTTGCCCAGCACGTTGATCAGCACGTTGAGACGACCGCGGTGGGCCATACCGATAACGGCCTCTTTGCAGCCCTGCTCACCGGCGCGACGGATCAACTCCTTAAGCATGGGGATCATGGCGTCGCCACCTTCCAGCGAGAAGCGCTTGGCTCCCGGGAACTTGGCGCCCAGATATTTCTCCAGCCCTTCGGCGGCGGTCAGGCTCTCGAGGAAACGGGTCTTCTCTTCGAGGGTGTAGCTCCCCTTCCCTTCAATGGATTCGAGACGCTGTTGCAGCCAGCGCTTCTCTTCCGTGGAGGTGAGGTGCATGTAGTCGGCGCCGATGGAGCCGCAATAGGTCTTCTTCAGTGAGGCGTAGAGGTCGGAGAGCACCATGGTCTCGCGACCGATGGCGTAGGAGCCCACATTGAAGGTGGCCTCCATATCTGCGCCCTGCAGGTTGTGGAACGCAGGATCCAGTTCGGCAACGGTTTCACGCTGCCACAGGCCCAGCGGGTCCAGATTGGCATTCTGGTGACCACGGAAACGGAAGGCGTTGATCAGCTGCAATACCCGCACCTGCTTGGCATCCACTTGCGGATCGGAGACGGGGGCACTGTAGCGAGAGGGATCCTTGGCCAGACGACGGAAATAATCGCGGACCTGGGAGTGGGGTTGTTCAACCGCATGGCCATTGACCTGGGGCAGCTCGCTAAACAGGCTGCGCCACTCGTCGGACACGGAGTCAGGATTTTCCAGGAAGGATTCGTACAAATCCTCGATATAGCTTGCATTCGCACCAGCCAGGTGAGATGACTCCAACCAGGCCTTCATCACGCCGTTATGCATTTCTATCCCTTGTACTTCTTGTTACTGCTGCGCAGCTTGTAGGGGTCAAATAGCCATCCTGCCACGGGTCGGATGGCTATCCAGAGGTCGGGCCAGCACGTGGCCGGCCCTGATACTAAACAGCCCGATTGAGCAACATCGACTTGATCTGGCCAATCGCCTTGGTCGGGTTCAAGCCTTTCGGACAGACGTTCACGCAGTTCATGATGCCATGGCAGCGGAACACGCTGAATGCGTCGTCCAGATTCCCCAGTCGTTCGGTGGTCGCGGTGTCGCGGCTGTCAGCCAGCCAGCGGTAGGCGGCGAGCAGCCCGGCCGGGCCGATGAACTTGTCGGGATTCCACCAGAAGGAGGGGCACGAAGTGGAGCAGCAGGCACAGAGAATGCACTCGTACAGGCCGTCAAGCTTGGCGCGCTCTTCGGGGGATTGCAGGTGCTCACGCACCGGCGGCAACTTGTCATCATTGATGAGGAAGGGTTTGACCTTCTCCCACTGGGTGTAGAACTGGGTCATGTCGATCACCAGATCACGGATCACCGGCAGGCCGGGCAAGGGGCGGATAACGACGTTATTGCCCTTCTTCAGCAGGTCGGAGAGCGGGGTGATACAGGCAAGACCGTTCTTGCCATTCATGTTGAGCCCGTCTGATCCACAGACCCCTTCGCGGCAAGAGCGGCGGAAGGCGAGCGTGGGATCCAGCTCTTTCAACTGGATCAGTGCGTCGAGCACCATCATGTCGGAACCTTCAGGAATATCAAGACGATATTCCTTCATATGGGGGACGTTATCAACATCCGGATTGTATCTGTAGACAGAGAATGTGACGTTCATAGGGCTGGCTCCGCAATCAGTAAGTCCGGACCTTGGGCGGGAACGCCTCACGGGTCTTGGGTGACATGTTGACAGCGCGACGGGTCATGGACTCGGTGTCCGGATGATAGAGGCTGTGGCACAGCCAGTTCTCATCGTCGCGATCCGGGAAGTCGAAGCGGCAGTGAGCACCGCGACTCTCGGTACGGAAGTTGGCGGCAACCGCCGTGGCAAACGCCGTTTCCATCAGGTTGTCCAGCTCCAGGCACTCGATGCGCTGGGTGTTGAACTCTTTGGAGGTGTCATCCAGACGGGCTGACTTGAGGCGCTCGCGGATAACTTTGAGCTCGGCCAACCCCTCTGCCATCGCCGCACCTTCGCGGAATACGGAGAAGTTGTTCTGCATGCAGCGCTGCAGGTCTTTGCGGATCTGCACCGGGTCTTCCCCATCACGGCAATTTTCCCAGCGGTTGAAGCGGGCCAGTGCGGCATCCAGATCCGACTCGGAAGCATCGCGGCCGTGATCCATCTCGCCCAGGGTGTTGACCAGATGCATGCCAGCAGCGCGGCCGAACACCACCAGATCCAGCAGGGAGTTGCCACCCAGACGGTTGGCACCGTGCACCGAAACGCAGGCAATCTCGCCCACCGCAAACAGACCGACCACCGGCACGTCGTTGCCGTTCTTATCCTGAGTGAGACACTGGCCATTCACGTTGGTCGGCACGCCGCCCATCATGTAGTGGCAGGTCGGGATGATCGGGATCGGCTCTTTGACCGGGTCCACGTGGGCGAAGGTGCGAGAGAGCTCGCAGATCCCCGGCAGACGGGATTCCAGCACCTCTTTGCCGAGGTGATCCAGCTTGAGCTTGATGTGCGGGCCCCAGGGACCATCGCAGCCACGGCCTTCGCGGATCTCGATCATGATGGAGCGGGCCACCACGTCGCGACCGGCCAAGTCCTTGGCGTTCGGGGCGTAACGCTCCATGAAGCGCTCGCCATCTTTATTGAGCAGATAGCCACCTTCACCACGGCAGCCTTCGGTTACCAGCACCCCAGCCCCGGCGATGCCGGTCGGGTGGAACTGCCACATTTCCATGTCCTGCACGCCGACGCCGGCACGCAGCGCCATACCGACACCGTCACCTGTATTGATGTGGGCATTGGTGGTGGACTGGTAGATACGACCGGCACCGCCAGTCGCCAGCACGGTGGCCTTGGCCTTGAAGTAGACCACTTCACCGCTCTCCATATCGATGGCGGTACAACCCACCACATGGCCATCCTGGTTTTTCACCAGATCCAGCGCATACCACTCGGAGAAGACGGTGGTCTTGTTCTTGACGTTTTGTTGGTAAAGGGTGTGCAGCAGGGCGTGACCGGTACGGTCGGCCGCAGCCGCAGTACGGGCAGCCTGCTCGCCACCGAAATTCTTGGACTGACCACCAAACGGACGCTGGTAGACAGACCCGTTGTCGAAACGGGAGAAGGGCAGCCCCATGTTCTCCAGCTCATAGATAGCCTCGGGGCCGGTTTTGCACATGTACTCGATGGCTTCCTGATCACCGATGTAATCGGAACCTTTTACCGTGTCATACATATGCCACTGCCAGTTGTCATCGTGGGCATTGCCCAGCGCAACCGTGATCCCGCCCTGGGCGGAGACAGTGTGAGAACGGGTTGGAAAAACCTTGGACAACAGAGCGCAGCTCTTGCCGGACTGGGCAATCTGCAGCGCGGCGCGCATACCGGCACCACCGGCACCAATCACCACCGCATCAAATTCACGAGTTGGAATAGTCACCTTACACACCCCACAGCACGACGAAACCCGTCATCAGATAGACAAACAGCACCACGACCAGGGCAAATTGCAGCGCCCCGCGCAGCCCTACCGGCTTGATATAGTCAGTCAGCACCTGCCACAGACCAATCCAGGCGTGGATCAGTACGCAGAGCAGGGTCAACAGGGTGAATACTTTGGTGAATGTTTTGGCGAAGAAGCCTGCCCACACCTCGTAGGTGATGTCGTTGAACGCGACAAAGCCCACCAGATAGAGGACATAACAGGTCATGATGAGGGCGGTGGCGCGGATCAGGATGTAATCATGAACGCCGCTGCGCCCGAAGGTTGCAGAATTGGTTACCATACAAGCACTCCCGCCAATACAGCCAGGATCGCGGTGATCACGAAGGCCACGCGGGCGCTCTGATTGCCGGATTCCAGCTCTTCCCAATAGCCCATATCCATGACCAGATGACGCAAGCCGCCCACAATGTGGTATGCCAGCGCAGTCAGGATCCCCCACAGCACGAGTTTGACCAGGAAGTTGTCCATGATGGCAACCACGGTTTCAAACCCTTCGGGAGAGGCGAGTGAAGTACCAAGCATCCACAGCAAGATGCCCAGTGCAACAAAGGTAATGACCCCTGAAACACGGTGCAGGATGGATGCAATGGCAGTGACAGGAAAGCTGATCGTCTGTAGGTCGAGGTTGACCGGTCTCTGTTTGTTTTTCACGCTTGCCCACTCAGCTCCATTGAGCACGTTAGTTATTGTTTTAACTCACACTTGAGGGCACGGAATGGTGATTGTTGGTTTTTTGTTACCAAAACACTCTGAAAAAGCCAAAACGCGAGTTTTCGGTTTCACATCAGGCTTTGCCAAAGCGTTTCAAACACCCGCAGCCATGACCCACGTGGCGCAGTATATCGGCGGCCTTAACCGAAGACAATCAATTAGCTACAAAGAAAACACAAAACCGCAAACTCGATCGCATATTTAATTTAACATTTCATTAATGCCATTAATGGGGTTCCAGCAAAATTGACATTGATAAGGAACTCTGTTTCAAATAAGGCGCTCCAGCCACTTCGGTATGGGTAACAACCTTTGCCAGCGTCATAAAAGTCGTAATAGAGTAGGACTGGAACCAAATTATAAAGAGCAAAGGAGACGTGCTATGGCTGATAAGATAGCCACCCTACACCTGCCCGGAAAAGATCCGGTCGAACTGCCGATCCTCTCCGGCACCATCGGCCCGGATGTCATCGATGTCAGAAAATTGGGATCACAGGGGTATTTCACCTTTGACCCCGGTTTTATGGCGACCGGTTCTTGCAAATCTGCCATTACCTACATTGACGGGGATCAGGGTGTCTTGCTGCACCGTGGTTACCCCATCGCCCAGTTGGCCACCCAGGCCACCTATCTGGAAGTCTGCTATATCCTGCTGTACGGCGAAGCGCCGACCAAGGCCCAATATGCCGAATTCGAACGCCTGGTCACCCGCCACACCATGGTGCACGAGCAGATCGCCTTCTTCTTCCGCGGCTTCCGTCGCGACTCCCACCCTATGGCCATCATGTGCGGTGTGGTCAGCGCCCTGTCAGCCTTCTATCACGATGCCCTCGACATCAATAACGAGCAGCATCGCGAGATCTGTGCCTTCCGTCTGCTCTCCAAGATGCCGACTCTGGCCGCCATGTGTTACAAGTACTCCATCGGCCAGCCGTTCATGCAGCCGCGTAACGCCCTCTCCTATGCCGGTAACTTCCTGCACATGATGTTTGGCGTGCCGACCGAAGAGTACAAGGTCAATCCCATCGTTGAACGCGCCATGGATCGTATCTTTACCCTCCATGCGGATCACGAGCAGAACGCCTCCACCTCCACCGTTCGTCTGGCTGGCTCCTCCGGTGCCAACCCGTTCGCCTGTATCGCCGCGGGGATCGCCTCCCTGTGGGGACCGGCCCACGGTGGTGCCAACGAAGCCTGCCTGCGCATGCTGGAAGAGATCGGCTCGGTGGATCGCATCCCCGAGTACATCGCCAAGGCCAAGGACAAGAATGATCCGTTCCGTCTGATGGGCTTTGGTCACCGCGTCTACAAGAACCACGACCCCCGTGCCACTGTGATGCGCGAAACCTGCCACGAAGTACTGACCGAGCTGCAGATCAAGGATCCACTGCTGGACGTGGCCATGGAGCTGGAGCGTATTGCGCTCTCCGACCCCTACTTCGTCGAGAAGAAACTCTACCCGAACGTGGACTTCTACTCCGGCATCATCATGAAGGCGATCGGCATCCCGATGAGCATGTTCACCGTGATCTTCGCCATCTCCCGCACCATCGGCTGGATTGCCCACTGGAACGAGTTCCACTCAGACCCGGACAGCAAGATTGGTCGCCCACGCCAGCTCTACGTGGGCCACCCGCTGCGCGAGTTCACTCCGCTCGAGCAACGCTAACCACTGCGCTGATATGGTTTGTTACAAAGGCGGTCATTGACCGCCTTTTTGTTTGCCGCTCTAATGCCCCCTTTCGCGTTAAGGAGTCCATTATGAAACCACTGTTTATCAGCGCAGCCTTGCTGCTGACCGCCTGCCAGAGCGCCCCCGCCCCGTCACAGGGGGAGACCCTCTATATCAACAGCCAGCTGGTCGATTGCGTTGGAGTTGGCCCGATGCAGTGCATGCAGGTTCGCAGTGATGAGCAGCAGCCCTGGACGCTGTTCTACCAGAATATTGAAGGCTTCCAGTTCGAGCCGGGCTATCGCTACCAGCTCACTGTCAGCAAGGAGCAGCTCACCGATGTGCCGGCCGATGCCCCCTCCCTGCGCTATCAGCTGATCAAGGTGGTGAACAAGGTCGCCAGCAAGTAACAAACACGATCAAAAAAACGGGGGATGGCTGATGCCATCCCCCGTTGGTTTATGGGTACTGCGCCTCATCAGGCACGATCAGGTCGGCGCCAGCGTCATATGCAGCAGCGGATAGGGCTTGCCCTGACCATCCAGCGGCGAACGACCCGTCACGGTGAATCCCATCTTCAGATAGAAGCCCACCGCCTGTTCGTTCTGCTCGTTGACGTCAACCTGCGTCACGCCGCACTGGCTGATGGCATGCGCCACCAGCCAGCGACCCACGCCACTGCCGCGCGCCTCGGGAGCCACAAACAGCATCTCCAGCTTGCCCTCGTACACTCCGCTAAAACCCGTAATCTGCCCCTCTTCTGTGCGTGCACTGTGCAGTGTCACCGCATCGAAGTAGTGCTCCAGAATAAGCGGTTTAAGCGCGAGGATCTCGGCCTCGGGCAGGAAGTGGTGGGTCGCCCGCACAGAGGCCTCCCACAGATCGATCAGGGCCGGATAATCGGCCCGGGATACCGGAACAATCGTCATGAAATGACTCGATATGATAACCAGCGGGAAGAGACATCTTCCCGCTGGCAACTGTGATTAGCGCGCCTGCACCGCCTGCAGCAGCACCGACATATCAGCACCAAAGTGGCGGCTGCGGATCGCCTCGCGAATATCCGCTTCGCTATAACGGCTGCCCGGATAGACCACTACGCAGGAGATGTCGCCCGGTTTGAGGAAGTGGGTCTCGCCAAACGGGGTATAGCGGGTGGCACCGATACTGATGAGCGCATGGGGAGGATGTCCCGCCTGCGCCAGCAGCCCCTGAATGTGCTCCGCTGGCCCTTCATCCTGCTGATGATTGAACTTGTCGATGGCCCAGTCGAGCAGCTTGCCGTGGAAGTAGCTGTAGTCGATGGCGGCGCTGTCTACCCCGTAGGCGTGCAGCTCGCCATCGCGCTCCAGATAGCAGGCGATACGATAGTCATCGAGCTCGCAACCGGCGGCAAAACCGGAAAGCGGCAGCAGCTTGTCCGCCAGCCCCTTGCTCTCTTCGCCCCAGTTCTTCTTCTCGCTGATCTTCTTGGCGTTGGGACGACGGATGGAGCAGTCGTTATAGGCACCAAAGGCACGGGGATGGATCGCCACCACCTGCTTGCCCGCATACTCCAGTTCGCACCAGAGGGCTACTTCCGGCTCGATCTGCACCTTCTCGTCACCGCTGACCGCCGCTTCCGGCAGGAAGATCGCCTTGTCGCTCAACGGGAATACCCCGAGCTGACCCGGATGGCCCGGCACGAAGAAGGGGAACAGCGCCTTGGGCGCTGTGGTGTCACGCACGACTACGGCTACGAAGTCCGATGCTTCACCCGCCTGCTCCAGATGACCGGCGAAATTGCCCGCGACCCCGAGTCCGATAAACTTGCTCTCTGCTGCTATCTGCATCTTGCTCACCTGCATCTTGCCCACGCAAGGTAGCAGGCTCGTCGCCTACTACCGCTAAAGTGGCAAGATTAAACCACAAGGGCCCCGCCTTCGCCCAGTCCGGTCCTGTCGTGGTGTGCGCCAGTCCACTTTTTTAGGGACGAGAAGGCTGTTGCGAACCAGCCATTGCGCACTCATTCAGCTACGCAGTCACCGCGCTGGAAACAGTGCGTTTCCGGCCTATCCCCTCTTTCTACTTGGGACTCAACTTCATCTTTGTTAGGCTGCCAGCCACACAGGCTCACAGAGGGATCTTCTTGATGTCACAGGCGCACTTTCAGGGCCGCTTCGAAGTCGAGTTCAAATATCAGCTGACAGATCGCCCCGCCTTCCTCAAGGCACTGCTCGCCCTCAATCCGGAGATCATGCTGGAGGATAATCTGGAGCAGGATCGCTACTTCGACACCCCGGATGATGCCCTTGCCCAGGCTGGCAAAAGTCTGGCTATCCGCACCATGCAGCCCTCCGGGATCCAGCTCTTGATCGTCAAGGGGCCCGAGGCGGATCGCTGCGAGGCGGTCACTATCAATGATGCGGACAAGGCCGTCAGCATGCTCTTGACCATGAACTACCGGCAGATACTCGTGATCACCAAAAGGCGCAGCATCTACTTCATTGGCCCGTTTCACGTCACCCTGGATCATCTGGCCGGGATTGGCGACTTCGCCGAGCTCGCCATCATGACCGATGACGAGGAACGCCTCCCGGCGTTTCGCCAGCAACTGCTCGCGCTGGCAGATCAGTTGGGACTCTCTCCCGATGCGCAGGAGCCTCGCTCCTACCGCGCCCTGTACACCCGGTACATGCAGGCAATACACACCACACAACCAGAGGATGCAACTCAATGATCGACAAACTCGCCTGGCTCACCTTTAAAGATCAGCAGCTGCTCTGCGCCCGCTCCCACGGCAAGGACATCTATTACATCCCGGGCGGCAAGCGGGAACCGGGGGAGAGCGACGAGGCGGCACTGATCCGCGAGATTGAAGAGGAGCTGGCCGTCACCCTGCAGCCCGATACCCTGCGCTTTGCCTGCGAGTTCCGCGCTCAGGCCGATGGCAAACCGGCAGGAGTCGAGGTGAGACTGCGCTGCTACACCGGCGAAGCGAGCGGCACCCCGATCGCCTCGGCAGAAATTGCCGAGCTGCGCTGGCTCGACAGCTCTCACCTCGATGAGCTCTCCCCCGTCTCCCGCCTGCTGTTTACCTGGCTCGTTGAGCAGGGGCAGATCCGCTGACAAGTCGTACTCGCGGCGAGCATAAGTACCTACCGCATATGAACCAACGGTGGCAATCAGCCACATAACAGCGCAACGACAAGGATGTCAGATGGATATTGTGGAAGTTAATAGCGCAGCGACCTACCAAAGCGCGCTCATCGCCCTGCTGCAAGATTGTGTCGATAGCGGCGCCTCGGTCGGTTTTTTACCGCCGCTGACCACGGAGGAATCTACCCGCTACTGGCAAGGAGTTGAAGCTGATCTGGCGGCAGGTCACCGCAAGCTGTGGCTTGCCCTTGAGCAACAACAGATTGTGGGAGCGGTTCAGCTCGCGCTCTGTGGCAAGGCCAACGGTCGCCACCGGGCCGAGGTGGAAAAATTGATGGTACTGCAAACGGCGAGAGGCAAAGGTGTCGGTCGTGCGCTGATGCTGGCAATGGAACAAGGCGCCCATGCCGCGGGCCGTTCGCTGCTGGTGCTGGATACTCGCGCCGGTGATGTGGCCTCCCACCTCTATCGTCAACTCGGCTATCTGGAGGCGGGCCAGATCCCGAGCTTTGCACGCAACGCCGATGGCTCCCTTGCTGCGACCGTCATCTTCTACAAACCGCTCTGACCATCCCCTATCCCTTATCCAAATACAGCAGGGCCGCACCAAGCGGCCCTGCTTGTTGCCAGCGTGACTGTTTGTTGCAGCAATATGGCTTGCGACGGATTGCCACGATAGAGCCATTGCTCCTGTATGCCTCAACACCGCCAATCGCTCTCCCCAAAATACAACCAAACAAACAGAAAGATTAATTAATGATTAAAACGCCCCCCTTTTCTTCTTCATCTATTGCCTCATCAGGCGTATCGTGAGAGACCCATTTGATAATCAAATCTATGTTGTTCACTGCCTTGAGGAATAATGGATGCCCACTTTGCCCCGTACAGTTACCTCCCCCAAAAAGTTCATCATCGGTCAACACCTTCTCCCGCAACTCCATGAGCACGTTAAAGATTTTGGTGACTATGCGTTGCTCATCAGCGATGAGTTCATTCTGGAGCGGGTACGGGAAGAAGCTTTGGCGGGGCTCCTGCAGGCAGGCCTCAGGGGAGTGGTCGACAAGTTTCGCTACGAATGCACCGAACAAGAGATCCACCGCCTGACCCACCTTGCAGAGCAATATGGTGCGAACGTGATTGTCGGGATCGGCGGCGGCAAGACGCTGGATGTCGCCAAGGCCGTGGCCTTCTATCTGCGCCGTCCGGTTGTGCTGTTCCCGACGATTGCCTCCACGGATGCCCCCTGTACGGCGCTGGCGGTGATCTACAACCAGGCGGGTGAATTTGAACGCTATCTGTTCCTGCCGCAAAATCCGGACGTGGTGCTGGCTGACACGGCCATCATTGCCGCCGCCCCTCCCCGCTTCTTTTCCGCAGGCGTTGGCGATGCCCTGGCCACCTATTTCGAGGCGCGCGCCTGCTATCGGGCGGACGGGCTCAATCTGGTCGGCAAGCGTCCTTCACGCACTGGCCTTGGTCTGGCACAGCTCTGTTACGAGCTGCTTGGTGAGAACATCGAGCTGGCCATGGATGCAATACGCCACCATGTCTCGACTCCGGCGCTGGAGCAGGTTATCGAGGCCACCATCTACCTCAGCGGGGTCGGCGCAGAAGCCGGTGGACTGGCCGCAGCTCATGCCGTCAACAACGGCATGTCACTGATCGCGGAGCTCCATCGCGCCCAGCATGGCGAGAAGGTAGTCTTCGGCCTGCTGACCCAACTCGTGCTTGAGCGCGCCCCGCAACACGAACTTGATGAGGTGTTTCGCATCATCGACTGTGCAGGTCTGCCCATGACGCTGCAAGAGCTGGGGCTCACCCACTTTGATGAAAGCGAGTGGCGCAAGGTGGCGCAGCTGGCCTGCGATCCCCTCGATACCATGGGCAACATGCCGATGACAGTGAGTGAACAGAATGTCTACGCCGCCATGGTAGCGGCCAATGCCATGGCTGAGCGTTATCGCCTCCGCCATCCCCGCGCCTGATTGCTGGCCGCACTAAACAGGCAAACAGTAAAAAGGCTTGCCCATTGGCAAGCCTTTTTCATCTGCATCCCACCCCCTTGTCGGGATAGACGAAAGTCCGCATTGACTCAGGGCAGTTTCACCGCTCGCACTTCAACCTCTGGCAGGGCGAAGGCATCTTGCGCGGCGATGAGTTGCAGCTCGTAAGCCTGCTGGCGCCAGGTCTCCTGCAGCACCGCATCCACCGAGGCGTTGGTGCGCTCGAACGCGCTGACCGCATCGTGACCGGCCAGCAAATTCGCCAGCATCAGGGCGCTGATAAGATCGCCAACCCCCACCGGCTGGCGGGCAAAGTCATAGAGCGGACGGGCAATCAAGTAATCCCCTTGCGGGGTGGCCAGCAGCATCTCGAAGCGGCTGGAGTCCTGCGCCGCACGACCGAGATGCTTGACCAGCACCAGCTTGACGCCGCGGGCCAGCAGCTGATGGGCAGCCGCGCGGGTCTGATCCAGATCAGCCAGATGGGTATCACAGAGGGTCTCCAGCTCCAGCAGGTTGGGAGCCATCATGTCGGCCACCGGCAGCGCCTGCTCGGTCAGAAAACAGGTGACGCCGGGGGCAACGATACACCCCTTCTCCGGATGGCCCATCACAGGGTCGCAGAAGTAGATGGCATCGGGGTTGGCCGCCTTGACGGCGTTGACCACGGTCAGGATCTCGTCCCCCTGCTCGGCGGAGCCAAGGTAACCGCTCAGCACGGCGTCACAGCCACCGAGCACCTCGATATTGCCCAATCCCTCAACCAGCGCGCTGATATGGCCCGCCGGCATCGCCATCCCCTGCCACCCCTGGGCATATTGGGTGTGGTTGGAAAACTGCACCGTGTTGATGGGCCATACATCCATGCCGAGGCGACGCATGGGGAAGACGGCCGCGCTGTTGCCGGCACAACCAAAGACCACGTGGGACTGAATAGAGAGAACGGACTTCATCGGGAATACCACAGCAAAGGATCAGCAAGGTAGGCAATATATCGGATGAAGATAACGATGCGCCACCTTGGCGCGGGATGAACAGGCAATTTCCTGACTAAAGACAGGTTTTTTGCGCCATTTGGCCCGCATCCACAGGATGAGCGGCGCCATGATGCGCTGCGTCCGTCACATCCCATTGCGTTCAACAGCATGACGGGCAAAGTGATAGACCCATCCCTCATCACACGGCATGTCACTGGGTGGCGAAATCAGCTCAGGCAATACCGCCACCTTGCCACCCGCGGCATATTGCAGCGCCATCAGGGCGCAGAGCGCCGCATCGTAGCGATCGGTGCCGACCTGCACGTCCGCAGGCAGCAGCGCCGCCAGCTCGGGCCGTGCCGGGGAGGCCTTGCCGCCCACTTTGGCCAATGCCGGATAGACCTCCAGCACGGCGCGACTGGTCTTCGGAGCAACGGTCGGCACCAGTTGCAGATCCGAGAGTCGCGGCAGCATGGAGAGCGCCAGGGTGGCGTTGTTGCCGAGCCGGTCGAAGGTAGCCGACAGCGGCTTCTTGCCGTACTGCTGATACAGCCAGCGCTCGCAGTCGCGGTAGGCGTAGGGGTTGTCTATCTCCCGCTCGGGAGCGGCGCAGCTATGTGGCTGGCCGTTGAGCAGATCCCGCAAGGCGCGGGGAAAGGCGAGCGGCGCATCGATACCGAGTGCCAGTTGCGGGCAGGCTTCTACCTGCATCAGGGTCAGCTCGTTTTGCAGGGCAGGACGCAGCAGGGCGGCCAGATCTGGCGCCACCCGCGAGCTCAGACGAAACAGCGGCGACACCCCGAGCCAGTGCAGGCGGTTGGATTCGGCCTGCCAGCCCACCACGGCCACCGCCTGGGCACTGCCCTGCCAGCCACGCACATCCCAGCCGATCCCGATTGCACTCATTTGCCCTGCCGTCATCAATTACCTCTGTTCGCCTGTAACAAGTTGCAAGAGGCACAGGGTAATCAGCAGATGCCTTTAACGCAAAGCGAACCGCCCACTCAGAACGATTTCTGGAAGTTCACCAGCGGCAAAATGGGGAAAACACCGTTGGCGGCATAGTTGGCCAGCCCGATCTGCAAGCCATCGAGGTGCTTGGTCGCATTGATAAAGCCAATCTGGAAGGTGGTACGCTCGGCATAGTTGACGAAGCCGACGTTGGCCAGCGCATTGCCCTTGGCGATATTGACCGCCCCCCAGTTAAGCCCCTGTACATTGTTGGTCAGGTTGACCAGCCCCAGATTGACGCCGGTATCCTGCCCTTCGTGCCAGTTGATGGCGTTGATGGCGACCCCGCCAAACTGGTGACGTACCCGACCAGCACCGAGGAAGATCCCGAGCTGCAGGCCGCTGAACTGATCCACATCGGAGAGGGCGAAGATCGGCAGATCAATGCCCTTCACCTGACCGGTCCGACCGTAGAGCAACGAGGCGCGCGCCCCTTCCACCTGATGGGACGCGGGCAAATTGACCCCGGGCAGCGAGACCTGTACCGGAGTACTGGCCTGCGCGACACCGCACAGAGTCAGGGCGCTGCATGCCAGCAGCAGGCGGGAGAGTGTCATGGAAAGTTCCTTGGGACATTGAGAGTGGCCCGATCCTAACAGTCAGGGGCTAATGTGGGCACACCAGCAGGGACGAGGTGCGTCACGATACGTCACGGTTGGCCCTCTCACCTCTCCATCAGGACTTGCGAAAGCGCCACCTCAAGAACAATCGGCCACTTTTTCACAGCGAGTAGTCCCTCTTCCTTTCTTTGCCTGAGCGAACTGCCTAAAATAGTCGCCCTGCTGTATCCGGCATTCATCCATCTAGAGGATTTCCCATGGAGACGTTTCTGCTCGAAGGTCACCCCTTCGTTGCCTTGTGTGACCTTATCAAACATCAGGGGTGGGCCGATTGTGGCGGCGCCGCCAAAGCCCTCATTGCCGAAGGGCTGGTCGAGGTGGACGGTCAGGTCGAGACCCGCAAGCGCTGCAAGATCGTGGCCGAACAGGTGGTCAACTTCAACGGCATGAAGGTCGTGGTGAAAGAGGGCGTCAGCCCGGAGATTGGCTAAACCCGTTTCGGGGAGCCACTTTCCGGCAACCCGCTAGCTGGCCTTGATCGACAGGGTCAGCACAAAACGCGCCATCGCCTCATCCCCGTTCAATGACGGACAAGTGGCCACCACCCGGATGGGGCGATTGATGCGCTGACCGCTTGCCAACGATTCGTCGATCATGGCGTCAATCTCCTCCCCCGCTGCGCAGTCGAACTGCACATCCCCCTCCGGTCGTTTCAAAAACTCCCCCTGCACATCCTTGAAGGCGAAGTGCACCTTCTTGCGCCGCTGCCGCCCCTTCTCCATCACCAGCAGACCGCCCACCAGATCAGCGCCGGTCGCCAGCGCGCCAAAATACATGCTGCCCAGGTGGTTGCGGGTACGCCAGCCAAGAGGAATGCGAATGCGCAGCGCCTTGGCGTTCATCTCTTCGATGATCGGGGCACAAAACCCGATGACGGGAATATAGCGCCAGGCAAACAGCCGGAGCGCCAGATTGGCTTTGAAGCGTTGCAAATCCATATGCGAACTGATCCGATGAGTTAATGTAAACAACATGTTGCCTGCATCTGCGTCATTCGACAAGCACAGGGATCACGGTTACGACCTTTTGCCCAACCCAAAAAAACAGAGGGAACCGCATCGGTTCCCTCTTTTCGTTCATGTCGCCGTTACAGCAAATGTGCCGCTCAGGCGCGCTTCTCTTCCAGCCAGGCTCCCTGACTCTGCATCTCGAACAGCTGGGCATAGTGACCGCCGAGGGCCATCAACTCACCATGGGTACCCCGCTCGTTCACCTGACCACGGGAGAGCAGCAGGATCTCGTCCGCATCGACGATGGTCGAGAGGCGGTGGGCGATGGCGATGGTAGTGCGGCCACGACGGGCAGCAGAGATCGCCTGCGACAGCGCCAGCTCGGTCTGGGAGTCTACGCTGGCCGTCGCTTCATCCAGAATGAGGATGCGCGGATCCCCCACCAGCGCCCGGGCAAAGGAGAGCAGTTGCCGCTGACCGGCGGAGAGGTTCTTGCCCCCCTCCTCCATCAGGGTGTTGATCCCCTGTGGCAGGCTGCGCACAAACTCGGCCAGCTGCACCTCGCTCAGCGCCTGCCAGAGCCGCGCGTCATCTATGCCGGCGCGGCCGAGACGCAGGTTCTCCGCCAGGGTGCCGACGAAGATAAAAGGATCTTGCTGCACCAGCCCGATGCTGCGGCGCACCGCCGCCAGCGACAGGGTATCCAGTGCGTGATCATCGAAGCGGATCTGCCCCTGATCCAGCGGATAGAAGCCCATCAGCAAGCTGATGATGGTGGACTTGCCGCTGCCGGTATGGCCCACCAGCGCCAGCATCTGGCCCGGTTTTGCGGCAAAGCTGACCTCCCGCAGCACCTGCTGCTCGCCATCGTAGGAGAAGCTCACCCGCTCGAAACTGACCCGTCCTTCCAGCGGGCGCAGCTCGCCCTCGGTGCTCTCGCGGGTTTCATCGAGCAGGGCAAAGACCCGCTCCCCCGCCACCATCGCCTGCTGCAACTGGTTAAGCTGGTTGGTCATCTCGATGAGCGGCTCGATCATCCGCCCCAGATAGCTGATAAAGGCGTAGAGCACCCCCACCTGAATGGCACCGGCGTGGCTCCCCCCCTCGTGGGCGAACAGCGCCAACAGACCGATCAGCACCATCATGTAGAAGAGATCGATGAGCGGACGCAGCAAAATGCCGTTGATCTTGAGGCTCTTGATCCGTGCCGACCAGTGTTGCTGGTTCACCTCGGCAAAGGCGTTGGCAAAGTGGCGCTCCTGCACCATCGCCTGGATCACCGGCATCCCCTGCAGCGACTCGTTGAGGCGGCTGTTGATGTCGGAGAGCAGACTGCGGGTCGCTCGCACCACCGGCACGCTCAGTTTCTGGTAGAGCCACATCACCCCGCCCACAGCGGGCAGCAACAGGGAGCAGACCAGCATCAGCCGCAGATCCAGCAGCGCCATCGAGATGAGGATGCCGCACAAGAGCACCACCTTTTGCACCAGCAAGCCGATCACCTGCACATAGAGGTTCATGATCGCCTCGGTGTCGTTGGTGATGCGGGAAATCAGCGAGCCGGATCGATGCTTGTCAAAGTAGCGGGCCGGCAAACGGATGGCGGTAGCAAATACCTGCTCGCGCAGGGTTTGCACCACCGCCTGAGCGATACGGTTAAAGCGCAGGGATTGCAGATAGAAACCCGCCGCCGACAGCACCTGCAAACCCAGATAGCCCGCTGCAATCAGGGCTATGGTGGGCAGCACGATATTGCGAGGCGCCAGATAGTCATCGATAAAGAGCTTGATCAGCAGCGGCCCGGCCACTTCGGCGCCGGTCGCAAGCAGCAGGCAAATCCCCGCCTGGATCAGCCAGCGAGGATACTGGGCGCAGTAGGCGAGCAGTCGTTTAATGGTCGGATTCACAGGCTCTCCTCCACCGCTTCTTCGAGACGCTGATAACGCACCATATCTGCATACCAGCCATTGTGCGCCATCAGGGCACCGTGATGACCCCGTTCGCTAACGGTTCCCTGCTCCAGCACCAGGATCTCGTCGGCCTGCTCCACCGCCGTCATGCGATGGCTGACCAGGATCAGGGTGCGACGATGTGCCTTGAGGGCATGCAGAATTTGCTGCTCGGTGTGGGCATCCACCGCCGAGAGCGCATCATCGAGCACCAGAATGGGCGCATCCAGCAGCAGGGCGCGGGCAATGGCCAGCCGCTGTTTCTGGCCGCCGGAGAGGGTCACCCCTTTCTCCCCCACCTCGGTCTCATAGCCTTTGGGGAAACGCACAATATCATCGTGGACACAGGCAATGCGCGCCACCCGTTCGACCTCCTCGCGGCTCGCATCGGGTTTGCCCAGGGCAATATTGGCGGCGATAGTGGTGGAAAACAGGAATGGCTCCTGCGGCACATAGGCAAACTGGCTGCGCAATGTGGCAAGCGGCAGCTGGTCAATCGGAACGCCACCCATGACAATCGAACCGTGAGTCGGATTGGCAAGGCGCATCAACAGCTTGAGCAGGGAGCTCTTGCCTGCCCCGGTGCGCCCCACCACCCCGAGCATCCCCCCTTGCTTGAGGGTAACGTCGATATCCGCAAGCAGGGTGCGCTGCTCAAGTTGATAGCTCACCCCTTTGATCTGCAAAGGAAAGGCAGAGGTAAACGCGGCCGGCTGGGCGGGCTCTTCGATATCGCTGCGCTCTCCCAACAGGCTCTCGATGCGGGAGTAGGCGGCGCTGCCCCGCTCGATGATGTTGAACAACCAGGCGATGGCAAACATCGGCCAGATCAGCTGGCCGAGGTACATGGTGAAGCTGGTGAGCTCACCCAGGGTCAACTCATCGTGCAGCACCAGCACACTGCCCCCCGCCACCGCGAGGAAGTAGGAGCAACCGATACAGAGATAGATGACCGGATCGAATTTGGCATCGATGCGGGCCACAGCCATATTGCGCTCCCCCGCCTGTTTGGTCAGCTCGGCAAAGCCTTCATCTTCCAGCGATTCAACCGCATAGGATTTCAACACCCGCACGCCGGAAAGGGCCTCCTGGGTCTTGTTGTTGAGTTTGGAGAAGGCCCCTTGCGCCGCCTTGAACTGGGTGTAGATCTGGGTGCCGAAGCGGTTCATGAAATAGGCCATCACCGGCAGCGGCAACAAGGAGACCAGCGTCAACTGCCAGGAGTACTGGCTACACATGATGGAGAGCACCAATACCCCGACCATGATGGAGTCCACCAGAGTCAGCACCCCTTCGCCAGCGGTCATCTCCACCGCCTGAATGTCATTGGTGGCATGGGCCATCAAATCGCCAGTACGGTGGCGCTGATAAAAATCTGGGCTCATCCGGGTGAAATGGCTGAAAAGGCGATTGCGCAACACATAGGCCAGACGGTAAGAGGCACCAAACAGCATCACCCGCCAAACGTAGCGCAGCAGATAAATCAGCACACCCAGACCAAACAGCCCCGCCAGATAGCGCATCAGGGTACCATTGTCGAGACCGCCCTTGGTGATGCCATCCACCACCCAGCCCACAACTTTGGGCGGAATAACGGTCAACAGGGCCACCATCAGCAGCAGGGAGATGGCAGCCAGATAACGGGGCCACTGCTCCTTGAAAAACCAGCTCAATCGTAGAAATACGCTCACACCACCAACCTTTAGCGCTCTCTGCCCGTGACCGCTCCAAGGAGCGGCCATCAGAGAAGCCACGCAGAAATAGAAGAATGAAAACAATCGCCTCCGGCTGGAGGCGATTCGAACGAAAGCTCATCATATCCCGAACCGGGATGGTTGAGAATAATTACTATTTAATTCACTGTGACATGCGATCATCCCCTGATGAATAGGGATTATACGAATTTTCATGCTGCTCACCGGTCAACAGGAAGTGTGACACCTCTTCCCGGGTCTGGCTAAAGACCTGTTGCAACTGCTCCAGATCCGTCTCGCTTAGCACCTCGTTTTGCCGCAAGCGCCACTCCAGCTCGCCAGCCACCAATTGCAGACGGGCCGCCGAGATATTGGCCGACACCCCCTTGAGGGTGTGCAGCAGCTTGCTGGCCACCTCGGGTTGCTGACGGCGCAGGGCGGAGCGGATCTCCCACAGGTCGTCCTTGTGTTCCGACATGAACAGCTTGAACAGGATCTGCAACGCCTCCTTGTCCTGCTCCAGCCGCTTGAGTGCATCCTGCAGATCGAGGATCCCGATCATATCCGGCGGTTTCACCTCCATGATCCCCGCCTGCTCCACCCCTTGCGGCTTTACCCACTGCAGCAGGTTGTTGTAGAGATCCAGCTTGCTCACCGGCTTGGTGACATAGCCATTCATCCCCACCCCCAGGCAACGCTCCTTGTCACCGGGCATGGCACTGGCGGTGAGGGCAATGATGGGCACATCGTGTTTGTCGACCATCTTGCGGATCTGGCGGGTGGCATCGAGTCCGTCCAGCACCGGCATCTGCAAATCCATCAGGATCACGTCAAAAGGCTGCTCGGCGACCCGCTCCACCGCCTCCCGACCATTGCTGACCACACACACCACCGCATCGACGCGCCGCAGATACTCAATGATGAGCTGCTGATTGACCCGGTTGTCTTCCGCCAACAGCACTCGGGTACCCTGCAACAGGGATTTGAAGTGTTGCTGATCCCCCTGTGCCTCGGCCTTGCGCAGGTTGAGCTCGTAGGAGCTGCCGTTGAGCAGCTCGTCCACCTTGGCCAGCAGGGCATTTTCGGTCATCGGTTTGGGCAGAAAATGGGTCAGCCCCATGCTGTCCATCCGGGCGTGCAACCCCTCTCTGGCCCAGGCACTGATCATCAGAATGGGGATCCGCCGCCACTGGCTGTGCTGATACATCTCCAGCGCCAGATCGAGCCCATCCTCCTGACCCATACGCCAGTCAAGGATCGCCAACCGCAGATTCGGTCCCTCTTCACGGAGCAGCTGACGGGCACGGGAAAGGGAGTTAACCGGCAGCACCCGCACTCCCGCGCGAGTCAGAATGTCCTGGGCCAGATCCAGCACCAGCTCGTTGTCATCCATCACCATCACCAGCGGCTGGTTTTCGAAGAAGACTTTCCGTCCAGCGACGCCGTAGACCGCCTGCGCCATCGGAATATCGAACTTGAACAGAGAGCCGACGCCAGGCTTGCTCTCTACGGTGATCCGCCCCCCCATCAGCTCCACCAGCCGCTGGGAGATGTTGAGCCCAAGACCCGAGCCGCCATATTTTCGGGTATTGCCCGCCTCCAGCTGGGTAAACGCCTGAAACAGTTGGGTCTGCTTCTCTTCGGCAATGCCGATGCCGGTATCGCGCACACTGAAGCGGATCCGCATTGGGTGAGGATTGGCCAGCTCGATGCAGACTTCGACTTCACCGCGTTCGGTAAACTTGATGGCGTTGTTCACCAGATTGACCAGCACTTGTCCCAATCGCAGGGGATCTCCACGCAAGAAGACCGGCACCTCCGGTGACTTGCGAATAACCACTTCCACGTGTTTGCGCTCCGCCAGATCGGCAAACATGCCCGCCAGCGAATCGAGCTGCTCGCTGAGATCGAAGTCGATCTCCTCCAACGTCAGCTTGCCTGACTCCACCTTGGTCAAATCAAGGATGTCGTTGATCAGCAGCAGCAGGGTGTCGGATGAGGATTTGATCTTGCCCAGATAGTCCCGCTGTTGTTGATCCAGTTCAGTCTGCAGTGCCAGCGAGCTAAAACCTATGATGGCATTCATGGGGGTGCGGATCTCGTGGCTCATGTTGGCCAGAAAATCGCTTTTGGCCTGGGCCAGCAAGCCGGTCTGGCGCGACAACTCGCTCAGCTTCTGGTTGCGGCGCCACAGGGTGAAGGCCACCAGCGCAAAGCAGATCAAAGCCCCGCACAGCACCATCAGATAGAAGCGGTTCATCAAAGAGGAGGCGCGCTCCAGCTTGTCGAGTTTCCAGCGCACCAGACTCTCGATCACATGCATGTCGATGAGCTGGTAACGCAAGGTGTGATAGGCAATCACCTGCTGGCTCATCTCCTTGCTCAGGCGGATCAGGGTAGCGATCTCCGGCAAGTTGCCATAACGGGATTGCAACTGCTGTTGCAGCTGGTCCAGCGTAGTCTGTTCACGTTTGTCCCAACTGCGCTGCAGATAGTTGCTCAGTTGCGCCAGCTCCTCCAGGTCGCGATGAAGCGCACTGTCTGACGGGCTTATCCCCCGCACCTTTTTAATCTGGGCCTGCAGGGGCGCATTGAGGTACTCGATAGCCATCTCAATGGCATGAAGCCTGGCCAGCGCCATCAGATAGGTGTCCATGTCCTCAAGCAGTGCCTGGGAGAGATCGTCTTGCACCAGCTCGGGATCGCTTCTGACTTCCCGTACAAAACCGTCAAGGGTGATGGATAACTGGTTCAGGCGCTGCTGGACATTGCTGTCATTGGCCTGCTCCCGCCCAAGCAGATAGACGGTATCGGCGTTGATCCGGTTCAGTACCACCTCGGCCGCGTCGTTCAGGTCGTGGGCCTGCTGCTGCTGACTGAGCGACTGCCAGCAGTAGCCCGAAAAGGCGAGCAGCAAGGCAACGATCAGCCCTGGCACAGCACGGTTTTTCCGTGATCCTTTATTCATCCCGTCTCGACTCTCATCTGGTGGTCGCTGAATTATCCGGTTAGGCAATGAACCCTGGGGGAATTATCCACTCCCGCTGGGCACTGTGTTACCGTTATTGCTCTGATATTTCGCTATTGTTTCGCGATTGCTTCATTCTGGCTTCTCATCATATCCCCGGCCAGCGCTGATTTAGAAGGAACCAATTATGTCATTTATCACTACTTATTGTAGCCACTGCTTTACCAGGAACCGCCTGCCCGTTACCCATATCGATACATCTGCCAAATGCGGGCGCTGCAAAGCCCTCCTGTTCAGCCAGACCCCTTGCCTCGGGAAGGCGGATAACTTCGATACCCTGATCAACTCAGATATCCCGGTCGTGGTCGATTTCTGGGCCAGCTGGTGCGGCCCCTGCCAGCAGTTTGCTCCGGTATTTCATGAGGTTGCCCATGAACTCGAACCACGGATGCGCTTTGTCAAAGTCGATACCGAGCAGCAGAGCACCATTGCCGCCCGTTACGCCATTCGCAGCATCCCCACCCTGATGGTCTTCAAACAGGGCAAACTGGTGAACCAGATAAATGGCTCCTTGCCCAAGAGCATGTTCAAGCAATGGCTGGAACAGTTCATGGATGATTGATTTATATTTCGCACATGTTTTATTTATGTGTTCATTTCCTCATTTTTATCAATGAGTATGTGAGTAGAGGCTTATTTTCAACATGTGAGTCTGTTTCAAACAAGTGAATGGATGTAATCTCAGCAACACAAAAACAACCATAAATTAACCGAGAGAACATTATGCACACATCAGCTGTACCCTCTGCTCCATCTCGCTGGCTGGACATCAAATCAGGGATCGTCATCCTGGATGTTTTGTTACTTTGTGCCATGCTCGCTTGGCTCCCGTTTGACCCCATGGTCAACAAGGGGCTGGGCATTCTGGTCTTTATTGCCATCCTCTGGCTGACCGAAGCGCTGCACGTCACCATCACCGCGCTGCTGGTACCCCTGCTGGCTACCGTGCTCGGGGTGTTTGACATGAGCAAATCCCTCACCGATTTTGCCAACCCGATCCTGTTCCTCTTTTTTGGCGGTTTCGCCCTCGCGGCAGCCCTCTCCAAACAGGGACTGGATACCCTGATGGCAGGCAAGGTGATGCACCTGGCCAATGGTCATCTGGGTTGGGGCGTCATCCTGCTCTTTACCATCACAGCCGCCATGTCGATGTGGATCAGCAACACCGCTACCACCGCCATGATGCTGCCACTGGCGATCGGTATGCTGGCACGCCTCGACAGCAAAAAAGAGCGCGCCACCTTCGTCTTCGTATTGCTGGGGATCGCCTACAGCGCCAGTATCGGCGGCATCGGCACCCTGGTGGGTAGCCCACCCAACGCCATCGCAGCCGCCCAGATGGGGATTGGCTTCACTGACTGGATGAAATTCGGTGTTCCAGTCGTGCTGATCCTGATGCCCTGCGGCATTGCCCTGCTCTATCTGGTAACCCGCCCGCGTCTCAGCCACCGCGTCGAGATCCAGGATGTCACCATCAACTGGACCCGCGAGCGTAAAGTGACGCTGGCAATCTTCCTGACCACCGTTGTGCTCTGGATCGGATCACAACCCATCTCCAACGCCTTTGGCGGTATTCCGCAACTCGACACCCTGATTGCCATGGGCGCCATCGTGGCCATCGTGGTCAGCCGTGTCGCCAGCTGGGATGACGTCAACCAGAACACCGACTGGGGCGTGCTGATGCTGTTTGGCGGCGGTCTGACCCTGAGCGCCATTCTCAAGGCCACTGGTACCAGCGCATTCTTGGCCAGCCATCTGTCGGCCGTACTCTCCAACGCCAACATTTTTGTCGTGTTGCTTATGCTGGCCGCCTTCGTGGTGTTCCTGACCGAGCTGGTCTCCAACACCGCCACCGCCGCGCTGTTGGTTCCCCTGTTTGCCGGTGTCGCCGAGGCGCTGGGTGTATCACCTGTGGTAATGTCGGTGTTGATCGCTATCGGTGCCTCCTGTGCCTTTATGCTGCCGGTCGCCACGCCGCCCAATGCCATCGTCTTTGCCAGTGGCCACATCCGCCAGAGGGAGATGATGAAAGCCGGTATGGCTCTGAACGTGGTCTTTACCGTGTTGCTCGCCCTGCTGGCCTACTTCGTTGGCGATATCCTCTGATCCACCTCCCCCCCAATAAACAAAAACCCCCGCATTGCGGGGGTTTTCTCATTTATGAATCCGATTAGCCGATGTTGCAGGCCTTCAGATCCCAGATCCGATCCACATAGTCCTGAATGGAGCGGTCGGAGTTGAACTTGCCCATGGTGGCCGAGTTGATGATGGCCTTCTTCGCCCACAGTGCCGGATCCCGATACCAGGTATCGATCAGCTTGTGTGCATCCGAGTAGGACTGGAAGTCCGCCAGGGTCAGGTAAGGGTCTCCCCCTTCCAGCAAAGAGCGCTTGATGGAGGCCAGCTCACCCGGACGACCCGGCGTGAAGTAGTCGGTATCAAACCAGTCCAGCACGGCTTTGAGCTCGGAGTTGGCATAGTAGAAGTCGTACGGGTTGTAACCGCGCGCCTTCAGCGACTTCACCTCGTCCACGTTCAGACCGAAGATGGCACAGTTTTCGGCACCCGCCTCTTCGGCGATCTCGATGTTGGCTCCATCCAGCGTCCCGATGGTGATTGCACCGTTGAGTGCCATCTTCATGTTGCCGGTACCGGATGCTTCATAACCTGCAGTGGAGATCTGCTCGGAGACATCTGCTGCCGGGATCAGCTTCTCGGCCAGACTCACGCGATAGTTCGGCATGAACACCACTTTCAGCTTGCCCTGGATACGAGCATCGTTATTGACCCGATCCGCCAGCTTGTTGATGGCATAGATGATGTCTTTGGCCAGCTTGTAACCGGGCGCCGCTTTGGAGCCGAAGATAAACACGCGCGGATGCATGTCATAGTCCGGGTTGGCCAGCAGGCGACGATAGAGCGCCATGATGTGAATAAGGTTCAGCTGCTGGCGCTTGTACTCGTGCAGACGCTTGATCTGAACGTCAAAGATCGCCTCGGCACTGACATCGATACCGGTTTCGTCTTTGATGACCTTGACCAGCTTCTCTTTGTTGTGACGCTTGATGGTCATGAACTGCTGCTGGAACGCCTTGTCGTCGGCAAACTTCACCACGCCACGCAGTTTGTCCAGTTGCAGCGGCCACTCCTTGCCCACTACTTCGTTGTAGAGGCCAGCCAGTTCCGGGTTGCACGCCAGCAGCCAGCGACGCGGGGTCACCCCGTTGGTCACGTTGCACATTTTTTCCGGCCACAGCTCGGCATACTCGGGGAAGAGATCTTCCTTCACCAGCTTGGAGTGGATCTCGGCCACACCGTTCACTTTGGACGAACCGATCACGCACAGGTTGCCCATGCGAACCTTGCGTACATCACCCTCTTCGATGATGGAGAGCTTGGCCTTGATGGCATCGTTGCCCGGCCACTTGGGCTCCACCAACTCGTTCAGGAAGCGGGCGTTGATCTCGTAAATCACCTCCAGATGGCGAGGCAGTACTTTCTCGAACAGGCTGACCGACCACTTCTCCAGCGCTTCCGGCAGCAGAGTGTGGTTGGTATAAGAGAAGACCTGATAGCAGATAGCCCAAGCGGCATCCCAGTTCAGATCTTCCTCGTCAACCAGCACCCGCATCAGTTCCGGGATGGCGACAGTCGGGTGAGTATCGTTGAGCTGAATGGCAATTTGCGCGGCAAAGTTGCTGAAGTCACTGCCATGGACCCGCTTGTAGCGGCGCATGATGTCCTTGATGGAGCAAGCACAGAAGAAGTACTGCTGGATCAGACGCAGCTCTTTACCTGCATCGGTCTCATCGTTCGGATACAGCACCTTGGAAATGGTCTCGGCCTGGGCTTTCTCAGCCTGGGAGTCGATGTAACCACCGGCGTTGAACACGTCCCAGTCGAAAAACTCAGAGGCGCGGGATTCCCACAAACGCAGGATGTTGACGGTGTGACCGCCAAAACCGACCACCGGAATATCCCAAGGCACCCCTTTAATCTTGCGACCGGCGTGCCATACCTTCTTCAGGCCGCCATTGTCACCAAACACGGTCTCGACGTAGCCATAGAGCGGCACTTCTTGCACCGACTCGGGGCGGCAGATCTCCCAGGGGTTGCCATATTCACGCCAGGAGTCCGGACGCTCGATCTGGCGGCCATCCTGGATTTCCTGACGGAACAGACCGTGTTCGTAGTGGATACCGTAACCAACCGCCGGATAGTTCAGAGTGGCCAGCGAGTCGATAAAGCAGGCAGCCAGACGACCCAGGCCGCCGTTGCCAAGTGCCATGTCCGGCTCTTGTTCGCACAGGTCGGTCAGTTCCAGACCGAGTTCGCCCAGCGCCTCTTCGCAAGTCTTGTAGAGGGAGAGGTTGTGCAGGTTGTTGGAAGTCAATCGTCCCATCAGGAATTCAGCAGAGAGATAGTGAATCGCACGAGTATCTTTCTTGAAATGAGTCTGCTGAGTGCGGGTCAGGCGCTCGTACACCTGTTCATTGACAGCCGCAGCAGTGGCTTTCCACCACGCTTCGGGAGAGGCTTTCTGTTCGCTTGTTCCCAAGGTAGAACGCAGGTGACGCACGATACTCGCCTTGAGCTGATCTTTATCCAGTTGGAGATCCTGGTCTGTCTTCTTCTTGGTAGCCATAAACCATATTCCTTCGTTACAAATAAAATTGTTATCCCGCTTGCGGGACCGGCGCTGTTGTTATCTCAAAATATGTACCGGCGTGAGAATACTAACTAAAGCGGCAGAATTAAAAGTTAACGCAAGTCACACTTTAACCGATAAAAACAGCCTGAAAAGCTTGAAAACCCTTTCCTTTAATTGATCGCATAAAAACAAACATTCCCTTTATTATCATGAACTTAATGAAACAATAAAAATATTCTGGCATGAATAGGTTTTCAGAGATTGCCAAGCCTTGAAAATCCCTGAAAATAGGCAGCAAGACGGCACATTGAAACCGGTTTCAATGTGCCTGAAAAATTACCGTATAAATATGAAGCAATCATTGCACCCTTAAAGATGTGCTTTGAACTGATTGCTCAATGGATCGTAATGGTATCCAATCTGATCCAGACGTCCTGCCAACTGCTCTTCACTCATATCGTAATAGGCCAGCAACTCCTCCAACCCGTCACACTCAAGCCTTAGCTTCTCATTGATGATGCCCAGCAAGATGTTGGCATCAAGACGTTGCAAGGTACTGATGTCCATGGCGGCACCTCCTGTAAATGACCTGTATAACCATGGGCGGTTACGCAAGGTTTGTCCATAGTACGAAAAACACCCAACTAGCTTTATATTAAATAGTGTTTAAAAACATAACCTTACTAACGACACATGCCAACACCATCACATTTTTCAGCAAAAACACCTTGTCACTGCCACAGGATAGAACTACTGTATGCGCATACAGCTTGGATATTCATACAGGAACCCCATATATGAACCAGCCCCTGCACTCACTGCCCTTTGCGATGAATCGTGTCATGAGCAAGCCCTGGCCAACCAGAACCGCCTGCAAAGCGGAGTTGGCTCATTATGGTGTGATTATCCAGTCTGATGATCAGTTTCTGAGCGAGCTGACAAAGCTTGGGGAGGCTCATACCGGCTGGATCTTGTTGATCGCCCCGCCGGGACGCCCCACAGTCAGCCGTCTGGAAGAGCGAGGTATCGATCCCAAGAGAGTGCTGGTGGTACATAGCCCCAAAATCAAGAACTGGCAGCAAACTCTGGAGCGCAGTCTTGGCAATGGTCATTGCGCCGCCGTATTTACCTGGCTACCCGAGCAGATCGAGCTGGATCACGTCAAGCTGCAGCGACTGGGACAGCAATCTGGCGTACTCACCCGCTTCTTTGGCGCGAGACGGACTAACCTCGGCACACCTCTGCTGGCCTATGCAGAGCAAGATATCTATCTCAATCATTAAGACAAAAAACGAACGCCTACGCAGGCTCTCCCGCGGGTCGCAGTGACAGAAGGGCGCAAACAATATGTGACCAGCGGCTTTATTTGAAAGACAAGCGTGCAACAGCCTGACGGTAGGCATCGGAGATCATTTGACCCTGCTTGCTGCAAGCAGACAAACATCAAAAAGATGTAACGGATAAAGAAGCAGAAAATAAAACCTGAACTGGAGAATCATGCAGCCCAAGTATTCAAACCTGCGGGACTTCCTGCCCACCAGCGAACCCGTTTGAGCAATATGATGAGGCTGAAAGTCATTGCATTCATTTGAGCTGGTCACGACAATTTGCCCACCGGAGTGACCCTCTCCTTGAAATACCGGGTAACAAGGGGTATAACCACGCGTTTTATCAGGTGTAATAAGTGAGCGGTATGATGCAAGCCCCCTTTTGGCAGACCAAGAGTCTGCAGCAGATGACTGAATCCGAATGGGAATCCCTCTGCGATGGTTGCGGAAAATGCTGCCTCAACAAGCTGATCGATGAAGATACCGACGAACTGGTTTTCACCAATGTCGCCTGCAATTTGCTTAACACCAAGACCTGTCAGTGCTCTGATTACGCCAATCGTTTCAAAAAAGAGCCTGACTGTCTGCAGATCACCCATGACAAGATCACCGAATATGACTGGCTCCCCTCAACCTGCGCATATCGCCTGCTGTCTGAAGGTTACGCTCTTCCAGAGTGGCATCCTCTGCTGACCGGCAGTCGTTCCGCGATGCATCAGGCTGGTCAATCCGTCCGTGGCAAAGTGATTCACGAGGATCAGGCGGGTGAATGGATCGATCACATCATCACCTGGGCCAGCTGACACGCTCAACCCGCTATTCTCCAGAGGCAAGGGCTGCACAAGGTTTGGTTGGATCGTCGTTTTCGGTTCTGGATCTTGCCTTCACTTACTAGCAATTTGAGCGCTTTACCCCAAGGGCCCGCCACGCTCAGTTTCTCACCGTGTCTGGTGCATAGTTCGCTCGCAATGAGCCATTCAGAATGAGCATGTTCGTTCGACAGGTAGTGGTGACAGATAAAATCATACAACGGTCCCTTGTCGGTGTGGAGATCGTTTGCAGCGGCGGCTAGGGCAACAGTCCCATCATCCAGAAACCACGTCGCGTTAGACTTATAAAGAGCCAACACCTCCAGCCGAGGATCGCATTCAAGCCATCCATATCTGCCGCAGCAAACAGCTCGATAAGCGCAAACCGCGCATTACCGGCTGTATCCCTGAGAAAATCCGTGCCATTTACTGTGGCAAGAAATGAAGTTTGCCGCTTTTTGGTGGTCATGCAACGGGCATAGGGCAGGCGGAAACAGTCGCTCTCACGGGTCAAAATTGCTTTCAGGCTGTCCGCCTCATGTCTGGTCGTGTTCTCTAGCTCAGCTAGTTCCACAATCCACGCTGACACCGCGCGGCGTACATCACCCAGCTTGTCTGAATTGATGGAGCAATCGAGGGCCGAACCAGGCACTACAGCAACCAGACGGCTCACCCAGGAGCTTTTTCGATAGGACTGCGCCCCCGCCAACACGGGCACCAGTTTCGAGTGCCCGCGTAGCTGATACAGCGCAGCGACACACCCCACCAGCCACGCATGCAATACCGCTCCCGCATAGGCGGGATTAGCTGCATTGAGGGTGGCAATCACCGCATGGATGCGTGGTATCCCGTCCCACGTTCGAGCCTGTGACGCACAGGGTGGTAACTGTGGCGCTCACAAATCGCGGTCAGGTGCTCATCAATTGAGGCATCCGGCACACCTGCCAGCTGGCAGGCATCAAGCAGCGCGGATCGCTGACCCGCCTCAGAGCCTCCCAGACGCTCACCATCCGCATCTGCCAGTTCTGCCTCACCCGTAATCAGGTTGTAGCGTGGATCCCAACCGTTGAATGTGATAAGCGCAAACAAATTCGCACGGCGTTGTTTCCCAAATCGATGCCGCTTGAATGGAACTAACTGAGGACTTGGTGATCTGATCACCACCATCCTCTTCAAGTCTGCATCATGGGCATATCGCTTCATCCCAT